>PMIV01000144.1 GCA_003158355.1 Anaerolineaceae bacterium | reverse complement strand
CCGCGTTTCGTACAATCAGAAGCAGCTTCAAAGATAGCGCGAACTTGCATCTCAACGATCTGTGGCATGGCGATTGACAAACGAACACCGCGCAAGCCCATCATTGGGTTGCTCTCATGCATGGTCTTGACTGCTTCAAGTAAGGCTTCCTTTTCAGCAAGGCCTTTCTTTTCGCCCTTCACCCGCATGGTAATAACTTCTTCCAATAAGGATTCTTCGGAGGGTAAGAACTCATGTAGTGGGGGATCGATGAGGCGAATGATGACCGGAAGGCCATTCATGGCATCAAAGAGGCCGTCAAAATCTGCGCGTTGGAACGGAAGCAATTCATCCAGAGCAGTTTTGCGGGTAACATCATCTTTGGCCAGGATCATGCGTTGGACAACAGGTAGACGAGCAGGCTCAAAGAACATGTGCTCGGTACGGCAAAGGCCAATACCTTTGGCGCCATAAGTGCGGGCGCGGCGGGCATCTTTCGGATAATCTGAGTTCGCCCAAACCTGCATTCCGGCAATTTCATCCGCCCAGTTCAACAGAGTAAGCAAATCAGTCTGTTCTTCAATGGAAGGAACGGTCAAATCAATTTTGCCAAGGAAAACTTCACCGGTAGTTCCATCAACTGAAATCCACTCGCCTTCTTTGACAGTAACGCCGTTACAAACCATCGAGCGTTTATCAAGGTCAATAACAACACTGGAAGCACCAACTACGCAGGGAACGCCAAATTGGCGAGCTACAACTGCAGCGTGAGAGGTGGCGCCGCCTTCACTGGTTAGAATGCCTTTGGCAGCTAACATGCCGTGGACATCATCCGGTTTGGTGAAAGGACGAACCATAATGGTATCTTGACCATTCTCTTTGTTCATCTTTTCAGTGAGGTCGGCATCAAAGTAAACCTGACCAACAGCAGCACCAGGGGATGCATTCACACCGGAAGCAAAGAAGCGGCCATCTTTTTTGGCTTTTGACTTGGTTTCGGTGGTAAACTGCGGGTGAAGTAAAGTATCAACATTGTCAGTTGAAACACGTTTAATGGCTTCTTCTTTGGAGATCAGCCCTTCGTCGACCATATCCACAGCAATCTTCACAGCTGCGAGAGCGGTGCGTTTGCCATTACGTCATTGGAGCATCCACAAACGGCCATGCTCAACGGTAAACTCAAGATCCTGCATATCGTGATAATGCAGCTCGAGGATCTTGACTACTTCCAGAAATTGTTTATTCGCTTCGGGTAGTGGATCGCCAAGTGTGGCTATCTTTTCAGTATTGCGAATACCGGCAACAACATCTTCACCCTGAGCGTTCAATAAGTAATCACCATACAGTAAGCGCTCACCAGTGGATGGGTTACGTGTAAATGCCACACCAGTACCAGAATCCCAACCCATGTTACCGAACACCATGGTCACAATACTAACGGCGGTTCCCAGATCATCCGGAATGTTGGTAGCGCGGCGGTAATCAACGGCGCGTTTACCGTTCCAAGATTTGAAAACGGCTTCAGTGGCTAACTTCAATTGTTCGAGTGGTTCCTGGGGGAAATCTTTTCCGTAATGTTTCTTGACAACAACTTTGTAACGATCGATCAACACCTTTAAGTCCTCAGCGGTCATATCAGTGTCGGCTTTGTATCCCTTGTCTTTCTTGAATCCGTCGAGCACTTCTTCAAAAGCTTCATCGGGGAGGTTAAGAACAACGGTACCGAACATTTGGATCAAACGTCGATAGGAATCGTAAACAAACCGTTCATTGTTGGTCAGCTTGACCATTCCTAAGGCAGACGCATCATTCAACCCAATGTTTAGGACAGTATCCATCATGCCCGGCATTGAGAATTTTGCGCCAGAACGACAGGAAACTAACAATGGATTGTTCACATCTCCAAATTTCTTGTTGGCGTCTTTCTCAACGACCTTCAATGCATCCAGCATCTGGCTCCACATTCCCTCAGGGAATTTGCCTTCAGCTGAATAAGAATTGCAGGCTTCAGTGGTAACCGTGAAACCAGGGGGAACAGGTAGTTTAATACGGGCCATCTCGGCAAGATTTGCACCTTTACCGCCTAACAACCCTCTAACCTTTTCCCAATCCCCTCCAACATATTTCTCAGCCTTTTCAATCTCACCGAAAAGGTACACCCATTTTTTTTCTACCATTCTATCCTCCAAGAGAAAAATGATTGCACTGTTAGCCGCTTTCACGGAAATAAGAAAAACTTACCCTTAAGTAAGAGATTTTACCATAAATGGGTATGTATTGAAGTACCTTTTCATACCTTTTTTTGTATGAATTTCGGAAAATATTTTGTAAACATTTTGCAAGGTAAAACCTGTCTTTTATGCTTCATAATAATGTTGTAAGGCAAACAACATTTTGGAGTAAAAATGAAAATACTTGTCATCGATGATGACCCGGTAATGACAGAATTATTGAAATTAATTTTGGAACCCACTGAAGCCCGCGTGATTACTGCTAATTCAGGCGTTAATGGTTTAAATAAATTTCATGAGACAAAACCTGATATGGTCATTTTAGATTTGATCATGCCAGATATGGATGGTTGGCAGGTATGCCAGGCAATTCGAGAAATCAGTCGTGTTCCCATCATGATTCTTTCTGTTTTGGATAATCCAGGTTTAGTGGCACGTGCTTTGGATATGGGTGCCGATGACTTTTTGGTCAAACCGGTCAAGAGCACAGTATTGATCGCCCATCTTAATAATCTCACCCGCCGCAGTCCTGAAATAAATCCAGATACAAGCCCATTGGTGTCACACACATCATACATACATAATGATTAGTCTAATTTTTTAAGCTTTTCCCCTGTTCCAATGCCGTTGATCAAAATCTTTATTCACCTGTTCTTCCATCCATTCAAGAGCTTGTTCATGATTGGTAATAGTCCCGGCAGCTTGTTCTTCTTTAAGCTTTTCCAGTAACTTTCCAATTAGAGGGCCGGCAGATACATCAAAGATCATCATTAGATCATTTCCATTTAAGAACGGAACTGGTTTCATAACGTTTTGACGGTCAAACCAGGCTTCAAAGATCTTTCTGGTCAAACCGAGGAATAATTTCAACTCCTCTTTATTCTTTTCTTGGCTCAAATCCGCAATTTTTCTTGAAAGTACAAGCAGACAAATATCCAAGCTGGCTTCATCTGTTTTATTGATCAACAAATAAAGATCGCGATCAGAAATAGATTTTATTCGGTCACCCGCACCGGGTAATTCACCAATATACTTTTGGGTAACCAATACTCGTTCTACTTCCTCATTGGAAAGCATCAAACTTTGAACAATTTGCTTTGCTGTGTCAAAGTCTGAACTTTCTAGTATTGAATTCAGAAACAGCAATTGTCGTAAATTACGGTCAGACGAATTTTTTTTCCCTAATAATTGTTGATAACGCGAGAAATATTCCGATAAATCTTCGAACCCCGAAATGCTCTCATCAGGTTGAATCTGATGCTGATCTCCGATCGTATTAAGCAGTAAAGCCAGTTGCTTACTCAGGTCAAAATCGCTTGAAGTTAATTCAGACATTCCTAGTTCGGTAAAGATCCCCGTCTCTTGCAATAATACCAGCGCCGGGGTTGGGTCAGGCAGATCGAGGATCTTGAATATCTCATCTCGTTTTCGTTCCCCAGAAATACTTTGAAGCGCAGGGACCGAATCTTTGAGTAATATCATGGTCTCGGGGTCAATTTTTAATTGGTAGGCGAGGGAATAACGCAGAGCACGGATCACCCTTACCGGATCAGATTGAAAACTATCTGGCGAGCATACCCGTAAAATTCCATTTTTGAGATCATCAGAACCATGCAGAGGATCGATCAAAACATCTGGCGCGTCCAAATCGACTGCCATGGCGTTTATCGTGAAATCACGTGCTTTTAGATCTTCGATCAGGGAGTTTCCTTGCTGCCGGGCAAAATCATAGATCCGTTTTACACCAGAGTCTGTGGTGATTACCCTGCATGTATTTCTTTCTTCATCCAGAACAAAATAAGCACCTTTTTTTGCTTCTGCTAATTTATGCGCAATGCTTCTTGTTTCTAACTCGCACAAAACATCGATATCTTTGTTCACCCTCTCCAAAACAAGGTCACGAACGACACCGCCCACAAGATATATTTTTTGGTCCTCTGGGTTTAACCGAATTAATTCGGCGAATCTTTCTTTAACCTGATTAAGAGAGAAGTTCACGATCCTGCCTGATATTTATTTAAATCGACCACCCCGATGAAGGGTAAATTCCGATAATAATCATCAATATCTAACCCATACCCAAAAACAAATTTATTCGGGATGGAGAATCCTGTGTATTTTACAGGAACGGGAACTTCCCGTCTGTCGGCTTTATCCAACAAAGTACAAACGCAAATACTGGCTGGTTTTCTGGTCGAAAGTAGATCCAAAACAGCAGCAATGGTTTGCCCGCTGTCGATAATATCCTCAACCAGAATCACATCGCGATTTTGAATATCTACATTTAAATCTAAAGAGATGCGGATCTTTCCACTGCTTTCGCGGCCGCCCACCCCATAAGAGGATACAGCCATAAACTCAATGGCGTGCGGAATGGTGATCCTCCGCATCAGGTCAGTGAGAAACAGCACTCCGCCTCGTAAAATACACACCAGAAGTAGATCACTTTTCCCCGCATAATCCCGGCTGATTTGCGCTCCCAGTTCAGCAATTCGTGTTTGCAATTTTTCTTCAGGAATTAATACTTCGCCCAGGAATTCTCGGTAATCACGCATAACTACTCCAAATCAAAGTTAATCTCTCGGCACAATATGATGCTGGCGGCAGCGTGCCTCATACATTTCTGAAGCACCAACAATAATTTCCGGATCATCATATCGAGCCGGACGACTATTAACTAAACGCTGTGTCCGGCTGGCAGGTTCACCGCAAACCATACAAATTGCCTGTAATTTATCTACCCGCTCCGCCAAAGCCATTAAAGTGGGCATGCACCCAAATGGTTCCCCCTTAAAATTTTGATCCAATCCAGCCACGATCACGCGAATCCCGTGGTTTGCCATATTTTGGATCACCTCTACAATACCGTTATCAAAAAACTGCGCCTCATCGATGCCTACAACTGTGGTGTCGTCGGCTAATTGAGGAAGAATCTCTTTTGAATATGCAATGGCTATGGCGTCAAAAGTGGAACCGGCATGAGAAGCCACGCGCTGCTCTTCAAAACGATTATCAATAGATGGCTTGAATACTTGTACTTTTTGTTTTGCTATGGTGGCTCTGCGTAAGCGTCTGATCAATTCATCCGTCTTTCCGCAAAACATTGATCCACAAACAACTTCAATGGAACCGGCTCGATGATCCATCTAGTCCCTCCACTAAGAAATTTAATAACATTCTACCTTATTATTGGAAACTAACCTAAGAACACGGGAAATAACTTCTGTATTAACAAAATCAACCTCCGGAAAACCGGAGGTTGATCGAAGAGCAAAGTTAACTAAACTGCAATTTCATCGGCGGCAGCCGGGAGTTCATATCCCAGCGCGCGCAAGCTTTTCTTCATATCGATCAAAGATTTGCGGCCAAAACCATCAATAGCCAGNNGCTTTTTTCGAATCTACAAAATCCTGGCGAGCCTGTAGCTTCTTGTAGAAGCGATCAACCTGTCCTTCAATATCGATCAAACGTTGTTGTTGACCGGTGAAGAACGGATGGCATTTTGAGCAAACCTCAGTATGAATTTCCTTTTTGGTCGATCCGGTTGTCCAAGTGTTGCCGCAAGAGCAAACCACTTTGGCATCCGTGTAATACGTTGGGTGAATACCTTTTCTCATTCTAAATGACCTTCCTATCTCAGTTGTTTTTACAATTGCCTTAGGCGGATATGTAAAAACGGATTATTTGGAAACGGTCTGTTTCACATTAACCTTTTTTTGGCCGTTGGGTAAGGTCTCATATTCAACTACACCTTCGGCAACAGCGAACAGGGTGTCGTCTGTTCCAACTTTGACATTAATTCCGGGTTTGATTTTTGTGCCGCGCTGGCGAACCAAGATATTGCCAGAGAGCACTTCTTCACCCGCATACTTTTTGACACCCAGCCGTTGCGCATTACTATCACGGCCATTACGACTGGAACCACCACCTTTTTTATGTGCCATTCGTCCTACTCCACTTTGATTGATTCAATTTTAAGCTGGGTATATTGCTGGCGGTGCCCAGTTTTTGTACGGATGCGTTTCTTTGGGGAATACTTGAAGATAATCACCTTGGGGCCTTTAACATGGTCCACTACCGTGGTAGAGACCACTGCGCCCTTGACTGTCGGAGTCCCGATGGAAATCTTCTCGTCCTCGACCAGCAAAAACACTTTGTCGAGATCAATAGATTGACCGATCTCAACATTCAACAGGTCCACTTCAATTGTGGAACCTTCGACGGCTCGGTACTGTTTACCGCCACTTTCTACAATAGCATACTTCATCCTGATTTAACTCTCCAATCTTCACTTCACCACTTTCTAGCGTCTAGTTGCGCAAGCTCGCGGGGAAGTTGGGGATAGATACACTTACCCTAGCCTTTTCAGCTAGGGCAAAGCAGTCAGTATTATAATTGCTGCTCATTTCTATGTCAATGGGGAATATCCGCGCCGGAAACAAACGAGCTGCCAGATCTATTTCTTATCGAATGTTTGCTCAAAAGATTCTATCAGATCATGAAAAACAGAATAAAACGATTTCAATTGCTTGTCTGTTTCTTCATTGATAAGAAGGATCGATTCTTTCACTTCTTGCGTTGTGTCTTCAAAGGCAGTGACACGCTCAATAAGTTTTGCCAGCCGTCGTGAATCTTCCTGCTGTTGTTCTTCTTGAGTTAATTGATAGTTCGTCCAACGTTTTTGGTCATCGCTCTTAAACGAAAGCCATTCCTGTCTGAACCGTTCTTCATTCAAACGGTGCATTTCGGTTAATTCATTGATTCGACGATCGAACCTCAAATTGACTTCGTCTAACTCTGCCTGCGATTGTTTGATCGCCTTATGGGTGGCTTCAAGAGAAGCCAACTTTTGAGCATAATCTGATCCCAAACTGCTGATTTCATTTACCTGGTCTTGCCACGCTTTCCAGGTATTCTCGCGTTCAATTTGGGTTAAAGCTGCTTTTTCAATGAAAGTGCTTTGTGCCTGTTTACGCTCAGCTTCCTGGGCTAATACGGATTTAAGATTGCTTTCTATTTTTTGTAACGCTTCAATATTGAGATCGTTACGGTTTCGCACTTCATCCAAACGTTTACGGAATGTAGTTGTTTCAACTTGAATATCTGCCATACGTTTATTACTCATCTGAACATCATCAGAGATTCGCTTATTCTCTTGAGTAACAACATTTACGGCAGTATTTACGTTTTCAAAATAATTTCCCAAAGTATCGATCTTTTGGGCCAAACGGCTTTCTTCGTCAATTCTGTTTTGAAGATTCTTTTTTATTTCTGTCACCAAAGGGACAACCGTTTGTATTTCATTAAATCGTTTATTCGCTGAATTCTGGCCTTCTTTTTCTTGTTTTTCCAGATTTTTTATTTGGGGGGTTAACTTCTTCTCGATATCCAGAATTTGTTTTTGCACATCAGCTTTTACTTGTTCCAGAACATCATCGAATTGCGATACCCGGCTGGTAGTTGTAGATACCATCTTTACTTCATTTTTAAGAGAAGAGATCGTCTGTTTTTGATGGTCAATTATATTTTCTAGACCGGTAATGCGGTCCTTTAATGTTTTTAATTCAAGATTCGCTTTTTGTCGTTCCGAATCTAGCCATTCCAAACGTTTTTCGATTTCGTCTGATTCCATAAAATTTCCTTGTATTAATTTTTTTAATCATAACCGGAAACTTCGCCAGTACCAAGGGTTAAGTGATGGTGAGCAAAGGCGCAAATATCTTCCAAATGCTTCCAATGAAAATGGAAGGGAAAATTCCCATTAACAAAAGCACAAAATCACCGGTCACCAAAAAAAAGAGATCACCTAATGATTCAGTTATCGCCCATTTCTTTCCGGTATACCCGATCAACACAATTAGTAATCGGAAAGCAGCTAACATCAGGCCAGCATATCCCAGGAAAATCCAAATTATTAGAGAGACATTTCCGGTCAACTGCGCAAAAAGTCCTAAATTAAGTGAAAACCCTGCAAACAAGGGTAACCCAATGATCGAAAATAATGAACAGATGATCGAAATGAAAAGAACAGGATAGGTTCTGATCAATCCATTCAAATTGCTTAAATCCGGATCAATTTCGTGCTTCTTCAGACTTGCCAGTGCATAAGCAAAAACACCCAGCGACAGCATATGAGGGATTAACGATAGATAAAATAATTGGTTCCCCGCCTGGCTCTGCAGGCTGATGCAGATCAATGAAAATCCGCTTTCGATAATAACCGCAAAACCAAAAAGCCTCTTGAGATCCTTTTGGGTTGCTGCCCAAACACCCCCTGTGACAATCATTACAATTCCCACTGTTTGTAATGTTGGAGCCAGGAAAGCTGCATCTTTTAACCAGATCAACCCATTCAAGTACTTGAGCATGATTAGCAAATATACTGGCGGTAAACAGCTTAAAAGAAAACCAGTAACATAAGAATGACCTTCGCTGGCCATTTCTGGGATCCAAACATGGAAGGGAAAGACAGCCAGCCAGAACGCAAAACCAAGTCCCAAAAGAAGTGCAGCGAATTGCATTTGCGAAGAATTGGATGGGTTCGCCTGACTTCCAGAGAGCATCCACCCGGCAAAAAGGATAAAAGGCATCGCTAAGCTCTGGTAAATAAAATAACGCAGCATTCCCTTCCCAATGGGCTCACCGGGATTGATCAACATGGGCAGGCTAATGATAACGGCAATTTCTACTAGGATCGCAGAATAGAGAAATGGCTCAACTGCCAAAGCTGCCGTGAGGAAGGAAATGATCGCCAGGCTCAAAGGGATGAATTTTGTGGGTGCAGCAGAAATTCGCGCGCCAAAGAACCAGAAAACTGCTGCAAAATTGATGAACACCAAGAAGAAGCGGTCTTTGTTTTCTAGAATGAAACTTCTTCCTAACAATATTAAAGTAGTTTTCAGTTCAACCGAGGTAGGTCCTATTTTTACAATCCCACCAATAGGTTGTAATAACGCGATCAATGCCAACAAAGTACAGAGAGCGAGGGAAATGACCAGAACAAGCTTCGTCCTGGATTGGATGAACCAAAGCAGCACTGAGATCAGTAATGGGAAAACGATCCAAATTAATGGTGCGCTCATGACCGCTCCTCTATTTGGTTAAATCCAGCGAAATAGGACCCAATCAGCGCAATCAATAAATTCATGGCAGAAAGCAGCCCATTAATGAGCACGGAAGTTTCAACACTCGCATAAAGGAGCTCAAAGCCCGCGAACACCGTCAAAATGCCCAGAATAATTGAAAAAGGCCGGAATTTCATACCTAACTGCAATAGTCCAGCACCAAAAATTGCTAAAGCTGAAAAAACGATCTCCGGGCTAATTTGAAAGGAACTGCTTATCGATTTTGAGACTAAAAAAGCCAATACCCAGATGAGTACTAGCGATAGCGCCTTGAAGATTCGATTTGAAAACAATCCTTCAGTTGTGGTTGATTCCCCTTTAGGCAAATTCAATCCGAGGATCAAGGCGGCTGCCCAACCTGTGATTAATTTAACTGCGGATAATGTCAAAGGAACCAACTGCACTAACAGGATAAATACTCCCAAATAGAGGATAGCCAATGCAACAATAGAACGCTGCCACTCATCAAATACAAGCATGGCCAATGATGCAGCTAAAATAAGCAGAACAGGTATCAGGTTGAACCAATTATCCATTATCCACTTTTTCCATTAACCAATAGTGAAACAAGGAGGACGAGAAATACCAAAGCCCAAAGAATTCCTCCTTCTCCTTCCAAAATCAAATTTAATTTTTCTACGATCCATTTTTGGATGTTGAAGAGAAAAACAATCGTTTTATATACCCAATTAAAATGAAAAAATTGATTGATCCCTTTACCAAAAGGAGTTACGGCAATAGTAAAGTTACTCACAGAAGAATCTAGCAGCCTAGACCTGATCGGTTGAGAATACTTGATCAGAATTATTACTGTGAACAAGATTAATGAAATCACGCACTCCCACCAGAACTGGGTCTGATTCCACCCCTTCATTTTAAATAACACGATTGTCCAGGGGGAGAGAACCAATAGACCCATACCAATTGAATAGAACAACTTCATCCAATTTTCATAGGGGGTTTGCGAATCCCCACCGCTGATTGAAAATTTCACCATACCTGCCAGGAGAAATGCCAGGCTAACCCATAAAAGAGGGTTGATTATCGCAAATGAGCCTGTAGAGATGCCACCGAAACCAATGGAAGCAGGGGTAAAAGGAATGCCGCAAACAGCCAATAATGCCACCGGTAAAAGGATATCCAATTTTTTAGAATGAGATTCTGACAAAAACACCCATCCGCCAATAACTACCATTAAAACTCCCCAGATCAAAACGCTCATGGATTGTCCGCGCAGGAAAGAGACAAGAGCAAAACCTGAAAAAGTCAATAACCAGTATGGTCTTCCTTCCAATTCGTTTTTGGCGCTGAACCAATTTATTGCACCAATCAAACAGCTAATTATCGCCAACAAGAAGATTAGGAAGTTGGTTCCGGTAAGCGTTTGCGGAACTGCCAATTTTGAAAGGAATGAAAACACTGACAACGGAGCCAACATTCTTAAAATTGTTCCCATGCTGCGGCGGTTGTCTAACTCACGTGTGTACGGCAAATGAACTGGCAAGGCCCCCAGGCGTAACCCCGCTCCTGCAATTAACAAAGATAATACGGCCCCGCTGGCCTTGGCTAATTCTAATGGGGCCTGAGATTGGTAAGACAATGCCATTGCGGTAATCACCAGTATCAATCCAAGGGCACGGCTGAAAATTATCGCATAACTTTGTACACTGAAACTTAGATCGCGGTTAATGATCACAAAAACGACAATCTCCACAATATCGATCATTCCCCAAATAAGCAGAAAGGCCAATGGGCTATCCGCAAGTAAGCTTAACATTCCCACTGCTGTCAAAAAAAGAACTTCAAACCAGGTTACGAAGATGTTAGCATCACTTAAATGCGCCGAACTGGCAAAAAGTATTCCTACCAACAGAGAAGCCAACGCGAATAATAATACCCAGGTATTTCCGCTGATACTAAAGATTAATAGATCGGCATTCGCTGAAAGCGGAAACCAGGTACTGATATTCAGCGCCTCAGGTAAATGCGACCGCAGAATCAATAAGCTTCCCCAGTTTAGCAGCCCGGCCACAGCCAAAATCAGCCATATCGTTCCTATGGGTGTTCGCATTCGCCGTAGAACGATTAGCCCTATGATCGTAATTATGATTAACAAAACAGGTAAAAAGTTTAGCATCGCTAATTAAGCTTTAAAGAATTTCATTGAAAGGCTTACAGGCAACGAATCGTCCCTGGCCGGCTTTACCCTGCCAGACGCCTTTGTCCACGATCGTTTTTCCTCGAGAGATGACCCGGATCGGATAACCCACCAGATTCCAACCCTCATATAGGTTGTAATCTGTTCTTTGTTGAGAATAAGCCGTTCCGTATGTCACCTCTTTCAAAGGATCCCACAGCACAATATCTGCATCTGACCCCGGAAGTAAGCACCCTTTTTTAGGATATAGCCCAAATATTCTGGCCGGATTAGCACAGTTCACCTCTACAAATTGATTCACGGTGAAACGCCCTGATGTCACCATTGCATTCCACATGACCGGCATCCTGTCGCCTACACCGGGTAATCCATTGGGTACCTTTGTGAAATCTCCACTACCCAATTCCTTACCCGGAATGGCCACTGGCTTGCCTTCATATTCGATCGTTTTAGTCCCATCATAGAAGAATGGACAGTGGTCAGTGGCAACAGTTTTTATTACACCATCCTCCAATCCCTCCCAGAGGCGAACCTGGTCTCTTTCTTTGCGCATNNGTCTCGCCCATGATCGAAATACCCAAGCTGCGGGCGTATTCCAGTTGATCTACTTCGCCGGCTGCGTTCATATGCACAATATACAATGGCGCTTCCGCAGTCGCCGCCAATGCAGCTCCGCGGGCAACAGATTCTTCCGCTCCCCAGGCAGGACGAGTTCGCGCGTGCCAGATGGGAGAGAGGTGATGCGCTTCCACTGCTTCTTTGATCAAAAGATCGATCACATCGCCATTTTCGGCATGCATCATGGTGAGCAAACCGTGTTTTTTCGCGGTGCGCAATACTTGCAGAATTTCACCGTCTTGTAAACGAAGACGATTGTTATAAGCCGTAAACACCTTTAAGCTGGTGATTCCTTCTTTGACCAATTTCGGGATTGCCCGGTCGACTTTTTCATTGTAGTGGGTAATATTCATATGAAAACTAAAGTCGACGGCAGCTTTTGCATCAGCCTTCTTGCGCATTTCTTCAACCAGATTCAACAGATCATCGGAATCCTGAGAGATAAAATCGATCACTGTGGTGGTTCCGCCAAATGCGGCCGCTTTGGTGCCGGTATAATGGTCATCGCTGGAAACCGTACCAGCCATGGGTAGATCCAGGTGGACATGAGCATCTACTCCACCGGGCAAGACATATAAACCTGTCGCATCGATCTCTTCATCCGCAGGTATATCCAGATCTTTACCAATTTGAGCGATTTTTTCATCTTCTACAAATAAATCAGCAGCAAAAGTTTCGGCAGGAGTAACGATTAAACCATTTTTAATTAAAGTAGACATTTTTACCTCAAAGATGAAGTTTATTTTCCAATTCTACCAGTGAAAGCAAGGTATCAAATTTCGAAGAGTTCTTCGTCTTGAGAATCGATACCTGCAATTGATCCCAAAAACTTAATGATCGCCGGGTCAAGCGAAGACAGGTCTGTTTCCTGTTTCTGCCCGTAAGGGCCGGCGGTTAAAGCTCTTTCTCTTAGATTTTTCCAGAGGATTTCCCGCTCATCCGTTTTTACGACCAGTTCATTGATATTCTCAGCCTGGTTGAAAAGATGCCCGAGAGTATAAAAAAAGGTAATACGTTTCCATTTTTCTGCCCGAATGGGAGTCAACCGGGTCTGCAAGGGTCCTATTTGAATCTTATAGTATTCTTCATTTGCTCTCGGATGGTCGGGTTCATCTCTCAAAAGTTCGCGCCGTGTGGTCAATTCATGGCCTCTCACTTCTGCGAACGCTTCAATCTGCCAGCGGTGCTCAACACCGAATGCGCTCGTCTGATAAAATGCCAGGTAATCCACATCTACGATCTTGGGAGCCATGCGCATGGGAATTCGGTACCAACCTAACAGGCGGGCAATTTCATAATCCTTCTGTGTAGGCATTACCCCTACAAGCATTAACGAATTCTCTGATGGGGAATCATTCATCTTTGCCGTTCCTGTAATTCTTTACTTCTCTTCTATTGTAAGACAAAATAAAAAACCTGGGCCGATGATCCAGCCCAGGTTATGCTTCAATATTCGGGTCTAGTTGATTCCCACTTTGCCGTTGAATTCGGTGATCAAGTCGTCGATCTCTTCCACCTGATCCTGAACATCAGTCCAGTAATTGGGGTCATACCACTGATCTTGAATCTCTTTGTAGGTCTTGCCTTGCTGTTCTACCCAGGTGTAATACTTCAGGTTATGGATGCGCTTAAGTGATTCATAGGTTGTCTCAAGAAGATTGTCGCTGGTCACACCTTGCAGGTAACGAGCGAAGGTTTCTGCTGCGTCGGTTTAGGTGTACTCACCCTACACTTTG
>PMIV01000273.1 GCA_003158355.1 Anaerolineaceae bacterium | reverse complement strand
ACCATGTAGGCAGCATCGCGCATATACACTTTGCGCTCCAGGCTCATCTCCAGCACGCCGCGGAAGGCAATGGTCATCTTTGTGTCGAGTTTCTCGATCACTTCTTCTTTGGTCCAGTAATAATTCATGTCGTTCTGAACACTCTCGAAGTAAGAAACCGTCACGCCGCCCGAATTGCACAGGAAATCGGGGATGATGAAGATGCCCTTTTCCTTGATGACTTCGTCTGCTTCGGGTGTGGTCGGTCCATTTGCACCTTCGGCAATGATCTTCACCCGCGGGTGGATCAACTTGATCGTCTCGGCGTTGACCTGACCTTCAAGCGCGGCCGGGATCAATACATCCGCTTCCTTGCCGATCCAGGCGTTGGCGTCTTCGATGACGTAACCCGCAGCCCGTGCTTTGGTTTTGTCGATGGTACCATATTGGTCTGTGATGGTCATTAAGAAATGCGGGTCGATGCCGTCTTTTTTGCTGACGGTATAAGAGACTTTATCCGCACGGTCATAATACGAAACGCAGAGCACTTTACCTTTAAGAATCTCAATGAAACCGATCGCCGCATATTGAGCTACATTGCCAAAGCCCTGAATCGCGGCAACGCATTTCTGCGGTTCCAGCTTGAGATGTTTCATGGCTTCGCGGATGTTGTACACCACACCAAAACCGGTCGCTTCGGTGCGTCCCAGAGAACCGCCGCCGCCCAGAGGTTTGCCGGTAATCATGCCGGGAGTGTACTGGCCGGAGAGTTTGGAATATTCATCCATCATCCAGCCCATCATCTGCGGAGTCGTGCCTACATCCGGAGCGGGAACATCCTGGCGCGGGCCAAGATTCTTCCACATTTGCTGCATCCAACCGCGGCACAATCGTTCCTTTTCGGTGACAGAAAGCGTGGCCGGGTCGACAATCACGCCGCCTTTACCGCCGCCTAAGGGGATATCTGCGACTGCACACTTCCAGGTCATCCAGGTAGCCAGGGCACGAACGGTGTCGATCGTTTCAGCCGGATGAAAGCGAATGCCACCTTTATTGGGACCGCGGGCATCATTGTGCTGAACCCGGAAACCCTGGAAAACGCGGATGGTACCGTCATCCATGCGGACGGGAATACGAAAATGAAATTCCCGCAACGGCCAACGTAAAATCTCGGCCACCTGTGAGTCAAGCTTGAGCAGCCCGGCGACGTGGTCAAATTGGTGTTGGGCCATTTCAAAAGCATTAATGCTATTTGCCATTCAGTTCACTCCTTACCTGATAGAATTGGAAAGTAGTTTTTTGGGAACAGGCAAAAAAACACGGGACCCCCGGTCCCGTGCCCGCAATTTAGCGCTGAGGATAGCCACAGAATTTGCACTGTTCTCTCCATTGATTGTCTTTCGGCCTAAGGGTATCCGAGAATGGTTACAAAGTCAAGAGAAATACGAGTTTATCCTTCAAAAATGCCGCTTTTTTGACTGTAATAATATGATTAATCAGTTTATATTTAGAAAATTATTGTTTTTTTGCTAACTCAACTGCCTGGTTTTGAAGATGAAAAAAACAAGACCTTCATCGATGAAGGTCTTGTCTGGGTCAATTTTGTTTGAGCTGTTTTTCAAGTTCAGCCCGGAGCATGGCGGGGTTGGCCTTGCCGCTGGCTGCTTTCATCACCTGGCCAAAGAACCAGTTGGAGAGCGTCTCTTTTCCGGCGTGGTAGCTGGCCAGCTCAGCCGGATATTGCGCCAGCACACTTTTCACCAGATCGGAAATGAAGCTGTTATCCGAAATTTGCGCCAGGCCTTTTTCTTCGATGATGGCTTTCGCGCCTTTGCCGCTGCCGAGCATCTCGATCAGCACGGTTTTGGCAGTGTTGAGGTTGATGAGGCCGCTTTGGGCGGTTTCGATCAACTCGGCCAACATGGCCGGGCTGACCTTGAGGGTGGACAGGGTCTCACCCGATTGATTGATCCAGGCAAAGATCTCACCCAGCAGCCAGGTGGCCGCAGTGCGTTTGGGTGCGGTCTTCAATGCATGCGCGCAATTCTCAAAATATTCGGAGCCCTCGGCATCTGTGCTCAAGAGCGCGGCTTCGATCTTGGTCAGGTTGTACTGGCTGACAAAGCGGCTGGCTTTGGCTGCAGGTAATTCGGGTAAGCTGGCGCGGACGCGTTCGATCCAGGCATCGTCGACAACCAGCGGAGGAAGGTCGGGTTCAGTAAAGTAGCGGTAATCGTGTGCGTCTTCTTTGGAACGCTGCACGTAAGTACATTGTTTTTCTTCATTCCAGCCGCGCGTTTCCTGGTCTACTTTCCCGCCGGCATCCAATGTTTTTGCCTGGCGTTCCAGTTCGTAGGTGATGCCGCGTTCCATGGCGCGGAAGGAGTTGAGATTCTTGATCTCAACCCGCGGGCCCAGTTCTTTGGTGCCGAAGGGGCGTATGGAAATATTGGCTTCAAAACGCAGCACGCCTTTTTCCATATCCCCTGAGTTGATGCCCATAGCCCGGACGATGGCGCGCAGGTTAGTGGCATAGGCGCGTACATCCTCAATGGAGTGCATGTCCGGTTCGGAGACGATCTCGAGCAGACCAACACCCGCCCGGTTGAGGTCCACCAGGGAATAATCCNNACGCGGGTAATACGAATGAGGTGTTCACCTTCAGAGGTGTTCACCACCATGCGTCCGCGCAGCGCCAGCGGGTATTCAAATTGTGAGATCTGGTAACCTTTGGGAAGATCTGGATAGAAGTAATTTTTACGCGCAAAAATGCTGGTGTGCTGAATTTCACACTCCAATGCCAATGCTACACGCATACCAAATTCCACAGCCTGCTGGTTGACAACAGGGAGTGAACCCGGCATGCCGGCACAAACCGGGCACACACTGATATTGGGTTCTGTCTGGGTGGTATCCACCACGGGGCAGGAGCAAAACATCTTGGACGCTGTGGCCAGTTCAGCGTGGACTTCTAGGCCGATCACGGTTTCGTATTTCATAATGCACTTGATTTTATCACGGTTGGAAAATTAGCGGAAATAAATTTGGACACGAATTTTTGTCCAAATGGGGAATAACCGCGGATTTCATTTATAATTCGTTTCAGTAAACCGAACGCGTCCCCACAGGGAGATCGGTCACTCCATTTGATGCTGACCCGAAGATACCCTATCCAATACTCAGGAGAAAAAGATGGCAAAGCAGCTTACTTATGCAATTGAACCGGGGGGCCCAAAGCGTGTGACCATCGATTCGCGCCCGATGTGGCAGAACTGCCAGATATTTTTCGATGGAACCCTCGTTGGCACCATCCCTAATTACACCGCTTTGATGGCGGGATTGGATTTTCCTTTGCCGGATGGGTCAATCTTGCGGGTTTTGTATACAAATAAATTTCTCATCGGTCAATTTCACGTCCTGCGAAATGGTAAACCCTTGCCTGGATCTGAAAGCGACCCGAATGTGCAAATGAGAAACGCTTTCCTCGTCACATATGCGGTTGGGGTTTACGATATTGTCGTTGGCCTTTTGGTGGGCTTGTTTAACGTGAAGTTCCTGGCGACCATGGGTGTTACCATTTGGTCGAGCCTCATCGGAGCCATCTTCCTGCTGCTTGCTTATCTGACCTCACGGGGGTCAAAACTGGCTTTGATCCTGGCAATCGCATTATTCTTATTCGACACGCTGGTATCAGTTTATTTGGGCCATTCGCTGGGTGTTGATTTCTTGATCCGACTGGTGGTGCTGATCCCCATGGCACTGGGGTTGGGTGGAATAAAAGCTTCAAAGAAACAGGAAAATTAAAAAAATGCAGGGCGATTCATTTGCCCCTGCCTGTTAATATTCCGATCACTGAACAATGTGGGTGTTGAAATCTCTATTGGGGTTCTTTATAATGGGGTAAGGTTTTCTGTTTTTTCCACGGGGGCGTAGATTTATGAAAGGATTCAGCCATGAAAATAAGGCCGATTTTAGCGGTAATGATCATTTTTCTGCTGGCTGCCTGTACCCCGGCAGCCGCCGCCCAAACAACTACAACTCCACAACCATCCATTGCCAGCACAGCAGCCGCGTCAATAACGACTGGAACTACAGTGTTGACTGCTACAACAGCACCGACAGTTGCACCCGTTGTGGTGCAATCAACCACCGCACCAAAATTTCCCATCAATTTGCCCAGCGGTTTTGCCATCGGCGTCTACGCCAGCGGCTTGAATACACCGCGCATGCTGGCCATTAGCCCGGATGGATTACTGTATATTGCCGAACGGGGCGCCGGCCGGGTGGTACGCCTGCGCGACGCCAACCTGGACGGCGAAGCCGACGGCATCGAGGTAGTAGCCAAGGGCATCAACCAACCCAATAGTCTGGCTTTTGCCCCGGATGGGTCGCTTTATGTCTCGGAAACTACGCGCGTCTGGCGTTTGAGCCAGCCGGATGCTCAGGGCGTCTATCAAAAACGCGAAGAGATCATCAAAGGTCTCCCCAGCGGCGGACATGCTACCCGCACCCTGCTCTTTAGCCCGGACGGGAAGGCACTATTCGTCTCCATTGGTTCGTCGTGCAACATCTGCAAGGAAACGGACAGCCGGCGCGCCACGATCATGAAGTTCAACCCCGATGGCAGCGGTGGGCAGGTATATGCCTCTGGACTGCGTAATGCCGTGGGCATCACCTTCAGGCCGGGAACACAGGAATTATGGGCCACGGATAACGGCCGTGATAACCTGGGTGACACCTTACCTCCGGAGACCGTTTATAAAATATCTGAGGGCGGCAATTACGGCTGGCCCTATTGCCACGCCGGGCGCATCATCGACCCTGATTTCGGTTCAGCGCAGAGCTGCCAGGGCATCCAGGTGCCGTTGATTGAAATGGCCGCCCATATGGCTCCATTGGGGCTGGCGTTCTACACGGGCAGCCAATTCCCCTCAGAATATCAGAACAGCCTCTTCATCGCCCTGCACGGATCGTGGAACAGCAGCGTTCCGGTGGGATACAAGATCATGCGTGCCGCCATCTCCGCGGGTCAGGCTGGCGCGGCAGAAGATTTTGCCACCGGTTGGCTGCGTGCCGACGGCTCCGTCTGGGGCCGGCCGGTGGATATCGTCAATGCCCCCGATGGCAGTTTGTTCGTCTCGGACGACCTGGGCGGGAACATCTATCGCATTTATTATGTGGGGAAATAAGGAAGAAAAACTACGAATCTTGTTTGCAGGCGAAGCAGTGCCTAATTAAACGGGGGCGAACGGCCGTTCGCCCCTACTAAAAATCATTATTATTTCGAACGATCTTGTTCATAAATCACATTCAAAATGGTTTTCTTTGTGACCTTTGTGCCTTCGTGGTAAAGGAGGTTCCTATATCCGGTTCACGAAGCGCTCGATACGTTCCAGCGCTTCTTCGAGCTGATCGTAGCCGGTGGCATAACAGGTGCGCGCAAAGCCCTCCCCGCCCAGGCCAAACGCGTTGCCGGGGACAATGGCCACGTGCTCTTCCTGCAGCAAACGGTTGCAGAAGGTCTCGTCGTCCAGGCCGGTGACCGAAACGTGCGGGAAGGCATAGAATGCACCCTTGGGGTTGAAAGTGGGTAGGCCGATCTGGTTGAAACCGTTCACCAGCAGTTTGCGGCGGCGGTCGTACTCAGCCACCATCTTTTGAACGTACGGCTCACCATGCAGCAAGGCATCGATGGCGGCATGCTGTGCCATCGTGGGGGCGGACATCACCATGTATTGGTGCACGCTCAGCAGGCCTTTCAATATTTCCGCGGGGCCGCAGGCATAACCGACACGCCAGCCGGTCATGGCATAATCTTT
>PMIV01000163.1 GCA_003158355.1 Anaerolineaceae bacterium | reverse complement strand
CGGCAGCATGGAGCCGGCTCCGGCGATTGCCAGCGTAAACAGAGAAACCCCCAGCAGGCGGTGCCACTGCGATTTAAAATAATTTACAATCCGGCGGAACAACTCCCGGTCGGAATAAGTGCGATCATATTTTTCAGCGTCCAATCCGTCAAAAAAGCCCATGAGTTCTCTTATTTCTTTGCAAATACTTCTACTCGCTGAAGATGCGCCGGTAAGACTCGGAGGTCTTCATCAGTTCATCATGCGTGCCCGCGGCCACCAGTTTGCCTCCGCGCGAGACCAGGATCAGGTTTGCCCAGCGGATCTGCGAGAGGCGGTGGGTAATAATGAAGGTGGTGCGTCCCCTGGCTGCGGCATAGATGGCGCGCTGGATCTTATCTTCAGTGGCCGAGTCGATGGCCGAAGTGGAGTCATCCAGGATCAAGATGCGCGGATCGGTGAGGAAAGCTCTGGCCAGTGCCAGGCGCTGCCTTTGCCCGCCCGAAAGGGTGACCCCGCGCTCGCCGATGACGGTCTGATAACCTTCGCTCAAGGTGGTGATGAATTCCTCCGCCTGGGCCGCCCGGGCAGCGCGCACAATCTCTTCCTGCGTGGCTCCCGGTTTGCCGAAGGCAATGTTATCGGCAATGGAACGTGAGAATAAAAAGATATCCTGCTCGATGATCGAAATGTTACGACGCAGCGACTCCAGGTTCCAGTCGCGCACGTCCACCCCGTCCACCAGGACCTGCCCGGAGGTGGCGTCGTAGGTACGGTTGATGAGGCGCGCCAGCGTGGTCTTGCCAGACCCGGTCTGACCCACAATGGCCACCGTCTGACCGGGTTGTACTTTAAATGAGACATCCTCCAGAGAGGATTCGTTGCCTTCATATTTGAAGGAAACGTCTTTGAATTCCACTTCGCCGCGCATGGCCGAACTGTAGCCGTTCACGTTCTGGTCCAGGTTATTCTCGCGGTTCATCAGTTCGAGGATGCGTTTGGCCCCGGCCAGACCCAGTGAGATGCGCGAGTAGGCCCACATGGATGAGAAAGTGGGGAAGTCCAGCATCAGCAGCAGGCCAAAATAGCCCACCACTCCGCCGATGTTCAACTGCCCGGCGCGGAAAAGCAGCAGAGCCTGCAAAAGCCCGGCAGCCAGGCTGACGTAATAAAGCAGCAGCGGTAAGAAGCGGCTCTCCACCCTGCCCTGATGCACCGAGGCATCACGGTAGCGGCGCACATTGCCCTTGAATA
Organism: Anaerolineaceae bacterium; assembly: GCA_003158355.1. Classification (GTDB taxonomy): domain Bacteria; phylum Chloroflexota; class Anaerolineae; order Anaerolineales; family Anaerolineaceae; genus UBA6107. Next base: position 10,458 of record PMIV01000163.1, on the reverse strand, counting down.
AGTCGATCTCTCGTGATTCCTGCGCGGAGCCTTTGACGGTTTCAATACCGTCCAGAGACTCGGAAAGGCGGGTGTTCAATTGTCCGAATGAATCGCGCACCTCTTCGGTCACCGGAGCCAGATTCTTCAGGTGATCGCGCAGCAAGAAAAAGAAGAGGATAGTGAAGACAATGGGNNGTATCGCCCACCGGCTGTAATTTATGGAAGGTCATGCTCTTGCCCAGCAGGTTAATGTAGATCTCCTGGCGCACGTTCTTTTCCACGCGCTGTGCCACCAACTCGAAGCCAAAATTGCGCACGAACTGGAGCAAGCCGCGGCCGATATTCACCGCCGCAATGAGCAGAGCAATATTGAGCAGAGCTTTCAGGTCGGGGTGAGCCGCGGAGACGACATTGAAGGCGTTGCCTACGCTCACCTGGGTCACGGCCATGAGGGCAGCATTGCCAAACGCGCCCAAGGAGGCCGCTAAAAATAACGGCCACTGGCGCAGGGTATGCGAAATGACCCAACGGGCCGGGGAGCGCCTGTCGGATTGATATTGCAAAGGGAGGGTAAATTCAGCAGTATTTTCTGTCATGGCAAGGGGATTAAGTTTACCACCGGATAAAACGATTTTGGAAAAGCAGTGATTAATTTTGCTCACGCGGATCGCGGATGACGCGGAGAAAAGAGAGAAATTCATGGTTTCGATAACTACAGGATCAAATAGAAACAATTCGAATTCATGTTTTTGATAGCTTTAGATCCCCGCCTCGCGAGAACGGGCTAAATAGAAACGAATCAAGGCTGTCAGGAATCATTCTATTGATAATATAAATATAGAATTTGTGTTCCATATCCATATTATACAACATAGGACAAGGGGAAGAAAATGACAAAAGCATTACATCGCGAACACACCTATAACTGGAGGGAGCCGCAACTTTTTGGATAGGATGATTTTTTTCGGGCCGGCGTGGGAAGTAAAGGCTTTCTCGCGCGGCCCCGGTAGTACTAGGGCAGGCGATCGCGGATGACGCGGAGAAAAGCGGGATGTATACACTTATGGTAGATTAGTTGAACTGACACATGGGGATTAATTTATCAGTTTTTGGTGTAAATACTGACATATGAATCTTAATTTGTATAAAAAAGCATTGTTTAAAAACCGATAGGTGCATCAAAAAAGCACCTATTGATATTTCAAACTGTATGAAAAGAACCGGCTTTATTCCAAACTCATCCCATCTGCAAATATGTATGAGATAAGTTCACTATTGTTTGTCCCTTTGTATGCATCTTCTTTGTGCGATTTAATGCTAATTGCTTTTGATGAAAAATATTCAAACTTGCTACTTACATTTTTTAACACATCTAATTCTGTTTCTGACAAATTGCCAAAAATAGGTGGATCAACTATTTTGACCAATTCACCGCTATACTCACCAAAATCAACGGGTTCTAATTTAATATTTGGATCCGATTTCAAAACTGCCCCAAGGATTAACTCATAACCATCTGGAACGGGACCATATGGAAGATGCGCATATCGCAATCCAGTAATTGAATGTTTATAATTCTTAAAATGAATGAAATCTGAATAAAAAAGTAATTTCATTAATTTGGTTTTGTATATGTTTCGGTTGTAGCAAAAGTACTTAATTACATCGGCTACTTTACTTATTTTCAACGGTGTGAATCCATTGAACTCATCGGGAGGCGTTTTATTGAAAAGCATATCCACATGCTCAATCAAAGATAATTCTTCATTTAGTTTAAAAAGAACTGACTTCCATTTTTGATCTTGAGCAAAAGTGGGGTTTTGTAAGATTAACTCAATAAAATTGCGTGGCTCCATCGCCAATTTTAGAATATGGTCGTGCGCCAGATCTTGAAGGGCACCATTTTCATATCTACTTAATGTTATCCCTCCGAAACCCAGAAGATCACTCAAATCTTTCTGAGTTAGGCCATACTTCTTCCTAAACTTAACTATTTCTTCAGGTTGAACCATTCCCTTCTGCTGACGATATTTATCGTAAGCGGTTTTAAATGGATCACCCAATTCTTTAGCGCTAAATACACTATCACATTCCTTGCAGTGATAGAGACTTACTTCAATTGTTACTTTTTCGCCTTTGATTTCAAAATCTTGTAGACGATGAATAATTTCCATTCCTGTTGTTTTCTCACAGGTAGGACACTGATTTAACATTTTATTTCCTTATTTTAATGATCTATTTGAAAGGGTATGAGAGCGTTTTTTCTGCAAAATGAAAAGAAATGCAAAGAGTTGAAAGCTGTTTATCTCCAGAGGAGTTTAAATTCTTAACCTTAAGCTTGATATAAATTTCCGAATTTTGAATTATTTTTCCGAACACCCAAAAATCACCTAAAAATCCTGATTTGTCGTGAAGGGGACCTTCACAATAATCTTTTACTGATAAATCCATTATTTCATCAATTACATCATCCTCTATGTAACCCAAGAATGTGATAGTTTTTTTGTTCTTTTCCGTAAGTTCCAAAATAAAATTGGATCTAACCGCAAATTTACATAATGTTAGAAACCTTACAACTTCGTCTTTGTTCAAAATTCACCTCAAAAAAGAATTTTTTGTCCATTCTCCGACTCCTTTTTTTGAATGTAGGAATACTATCATAAGAATAATTATTTGTCAATATTTTATCTTATGATAAATTAATTTAGAATGAAAAATCCAATCTCTTTTGAATTATATCTATATCGTTTAATCACAAACGTCTTTGATAAATGCCATTGAGCAACTATTAATTATTTTTTTATATCCCCAACTGACCCTGCTGCGGACCGGCCTTTTCGACCTTGCCGGCTTTCTTGAAGGCGGCGGCGTTATCGGGGGTGGGCGGAATTTTGGCGTCTGCCCCGGCCAGGAGTTCTTCGACGCTGAGGATCTGCAGGCAGGGATAGTCTTTATTCCACAACTCGGAATGGTACTGCCCGGCACTGACGGCTTCGGTGACCATGTCGCGGCTGGGCGGGTCGAGGGTGATGAAGATGCCGATCTGGGCCTGTTCGCGTTCGACGGTGCCCTTGAGGTCACGGATCATGCTGCTGTTGACGTGGCCGCTCTTGACCTGGACGACGGCGCGTTTGAGGTTGCCTCTGGCGTCGTCGAGGAAGCTGATGTAGCCGTCGATGCCCTTGTCGCTGCCCTTTTTGCCTTCGCGGCTGCCCTCGCTGCCCCCCAGCGGGCGGGCTTTGACGAGCGAAAGCGCCCACCATTGGAACTGGTAGCGGTCGTCGCGGGCAAGCTGATGGGCTCCGGCCAGGTCTTCGGGCTCGCCGATGACCTGATAATCCCTTTTGGGTTCGAGGCCGAAGTTGCCCTTGAGGCGGTTCTTGTGCATGGCAATAGCCAGGTGGGTGATGTCGATGCCGATCCACCTGCGCCCCAGCTTCTGCGCGGCGGAGATGCAGGTGCCACAGCCGCTGAACGGGTCGAGCACCAGGTCGCCGGGGTTGGAGGAAGCGTTGATGATGCGTTCAAGAAGTGCTACCGGTTTTTGAGTCTGGTATCCCAAGCGCTCATTTGATTGGGAACTTATCATTTCGATATCGTCCCATAAATTTTGAACAGGTTTTCCTTGCAATTCATCAAGAAACCGTTTTCTTCTTAACCGTCCATCTTTGTTTTCTGGAAAATATATCCGTCCTTCTTTATCCCATTGTTCCATTTTTTCTTTAGAAATCGCCCATCCGTTTTTTGGTGGTTTATAGCCTTTATATTCATACATTAAATTCGGCCGAGGGGCAGGATTGGCCAGATTATCGATTTGATACTTCCTACCGTCCTTATCCACAAACTTGAAAAATTTATCAATATAATCCTGATAACCTTCAGCTTCAAAATTATATTGTGGATTGATTATTGCTTGGTCTGTTTTCGAATAAAAAAGGATTGTATCTGTAACTGTTCCGAATCGATTTGCTTGGTGAACAGAAGAGTTTGACCCAGAACGTCTTTTCCAAATAATTTCATTTCGAAAATTTTGGGGGTTAAATATCATATCCAATAAAATTTTCAAATAATGGCTGGCGGTGGAGTCGCAGTGCAGGTAAAGCGAGCCGGTGGGTTTGAGCACACGGTGCAGCTCCACCAGGCGCGCGGCCATCATCACCAGATAGGCCATCATCTGGTTGCGGCCGATGAACTGGCGCATGGCGTCGATCATGGTAGCCACGTTCATGGGAGCGTTCTGGATCAATTCCTGGTAGGTGCGTTCGGCGGTCTCGCCCCAGTGCCAGGCATCGTCGAAGGCGGTGATCTGCGCGTCCGAGCCGGCGCCGGTCTCGTCTTTGAAGAGCACGTTATACGAGCGGTTGGAATTGAACGGCGGGTCCAGGTAGATCAGATCAACGCTCTCATCCTTGATGTAGCGCCGCAAAATATCGAGGTTGTCGCCGTAGTAAAGTGTGTTTTCGCTGACCATGAACTTCCCCTTCCTAAAAATGCTGCCGACGGATGCTTAAGTCTAACCCAGAAAGCAAAATTCATCCACTGGGCGAGAAATAAATGGTCCCGGTTTTCACGAGGATGAAACATGGCCTCAATTCCCCCGGTGGGGGGCACAATGCATTGTGCCCCTACTAATTTATCAAAGCGCGGATTGGGTGAGTTTTGTTTAAAATAGTGCCGACGGATGCTTAAGTCTGAGTCTATCAGGCACAGCTATTTTACCGAAGAAGACCTATTCTTTTATCAATCAATTCTTATGAATGCCGTGTTTATCATTGCAGTTCTCAAAACACTCCAACCTATTTAGAACTACTTGCTGTTCGTTGGCTGCTTTAATTCTTCAGACAAGATCAAATACATGGCATGTGACCAGAGTAAGGGAGTTGCAACCGGGCCCCAACGTTCTACCCAAGACTGATATTCCGAAGGTGCAAGCAAATGGTTGTTCACCTGCTCAGGTAAATTTCCCCGGGCATCGGCACAATCTTCGATCCAAGCCAATAATCGTTGTGCCCGTTGAGGTTCATTGTTCTTTGCATAATACCAGCCCAACCAGGCAGTTAATAAAATCCATTCGCCTCCACCGTAATAAACGTCTTCCCTATATCGGTAAACACCACCATTGGGTCGATGCAATTCTTTCTCAATCGCATCCATTGTTTCCACAATTACTTTATCATCCAGCGGGAATACTGCGTATGGAATGGCAAACCCGAGCAAGCTCGCATCGACACCGCTTTTTTTCACCGGTCGAGCCGCTTGCTTTTGCGAAGCAGGCCAAACATGTTTTACAATTCTTTGGTCCGATATGGCAGCCCGTGAAAGAAAATCTTTTACTTCGCGTGCATAAGCTTCTACCGGGAAAGTGCATTCTTTTAAATGCCCGGAGGAAATCAATGCAGCAACAGCATTTAATCCACCGTAAACAGCAGAAAGTGAATAAGGATGCAGGAACTCGGGGTGTTCTTCCCAACAATCATAATTGGGTAACTGCCAGGCTGCTCTTAAATAACGTATGGTTGTATTAATTGAGGTTGAAAATTCGGATAACAGCGCATAATTTTTCGTCATTTGAACATGCGCCGCCAGAGCCCACAACCAGGTTCCGTATCCATCTATTTGAAAATTACCCCAGGTGCTGTCGGAGCTTTCTTCTTCCCCATCGAGAGTGTATCGGGTATGTAAAATACTTCTTTCACCAGTGAAAGGTGCATTTTTTATTTGGTCTTCCAATTTATCTACTTTATACGAATATTTATTAATTGCCCGATCCACCCAGCGAAAAAAAGCTTCAGAGCTCTGATATTCACCTACGCGATCCATAGCGTGGGCAATAAAACTTCCATCCCTTAACCAGCAATAATGATAATTTGGAAAGGCTGGAGAAGCAATATAAGCTCCGCTGCTGTGTTGATTTTGTAAAATTACTTCAATGCTGCGATGATATAAATCCATCTACTCTGCTCCTACAATTAAATTTCTTCGTCAGGCTTTTTTCTTTACAAACAGAAGAACATCCCAAATCTCTAATGAAGGTACTTCGATAGTGACTGCATTTGCTAATGCCTGGAATTCCACCGGTTCGGGAGAAAGTGAATCTCTGTCAGCAGAAACCAACCAGATACTCTCAATTGGTTCATCCAGTGATACTTCAATAGTGAATCCTCGTTTGATCTCTGGTTGAGGATGATTCTCAGTCCAATTTAAAATACCGGCATGCCCCAGGTTCACCAAACTTAATGAAAAGCCCTGAACGGTTTTTCTAAAGAAAGGCTGGATTCCTTCGGGAAGCTGCATTTTTGGTAATGCGCTTTCTTTTATTAATGGGCTGATCCATTCTTCAAAACGGATGATCAGCTCAAGTTGACGACGAAGTATTTCACTGAAACCGGCATCAATTGGCTCATGTTTCGGGAAATATGGATCTGAAAGCAGCNNGCATCGGCCAAACGATTATTGATCGGCCGATTTGCGGGTAAATAAAGCGCAATCACCACCGGTTTTTCGCCCGAAAGCTGCCGGGCATTTCTCACAATATCTGCAACATCGCTGTAAGTAGTTTTGGGCGGCCAAATTTCGATGTAGTTAAAAGCTGTAGGAGCTTTAGCCAGTGATTCAATGGGCCAGTTTCCGACAGCATTAAATAAAACAGGCGCCTGCGGATGTTGTTTAACCGCAGCAGTGACAAAATCAACAAAGGCTTTGGGCAAATCTACCGGCTGCCCAAGTTCGTCAAACCCCGTTTTCGGATCGCCATATTGATCGATATGTAATCCATCGAATGGAAGCTGTGTCAAAACCTTCTGGCACTCTTCAAGTAAATGAGTGCTCCACGGCCCCTGAGCCACCGGGTTCATGATGCCCAGAAAATCATCACCAAAAGGAATTAATGCATGGTTCTGATCATAGAGATCCCAATCGGGATGGGATTTCCAAAATGCTGCTGAAGCGGCATAAATGGCTAAATAAGGCATGGCTTTCATGCCAAAACGATGTGCACTGGCAATCAGCGCTTTGGTAATCTTTAATGAAAGCGGCCTTCCCAACGGGTCACTGAAATCATCCTGCGGCGGAATCAATGTATCATGACGAAACTGCCAGTCATAAAATTGCAACCCATTAATGTGAAATCGATTGAGGGTTTCAATTGTCTCTTCAATATTTGAACGTGAGGGAGAAAAATCACAGACAAACCCGTAGCGTGGAAAAACCGTCCAATCCGGCAAAATATCAAAGGCGGTCTCGCAAGTGGATATGGGTTTCCCGGTATTGCCATCAAATAAAATCACTTGCACACCATACCCTGCCGGATCGTTTCCTTGCGGTTGAAAGGGTATTTCTATCTGGTTATGACCAATCTGTAAATTCCAGGGATTGCTTTGTTTGCTGATAAATTCCAGACCCCTAAAAGTTTGTATTTCAAGATGGGTTGACCCCGCAGTTGTAGATTCGGCATTGATCGTCAACCTTACTTTTTCGCCAGGGAGATAAGTACCCCGGTCAGGAGTAACTGAGAATTCTTTTAGCTCTAGCCAAGATACAACCATAATCAACCTTTTATCCCAGTCGTTGAAATTCCCTGAACAAAATAACGCTGGAAAACAATGAAAATAATCACAACCGGAATCAAAGCCACCAGAGAAGCAGCAAAAACCTGACCCCACTCGGTCAAATGCTCGGTCTGGAAAAGCGCAATGCCTATTGGTAATGTGCGGTTCATGGTGTCACCGATATTAACGTTTGCCCAGGAGTACTCCTCCCAGGAATATAAGAAAGAATTGATCACCACTACTGCTAATCCGGGGCCGGAGAGGGGCAGAATAATTTTAATAAAAATGGTCCACGGACTGCCGCCATCAATCATGGCAGCTTCTTCAAGATCTCGCGGAACATTCTCGAATACCCCACGAAGTAAGAAGGTCTGCATAGAAATATTCATGGTGACGTAAACCAGAATTAAGCCCCACAAGTTATTGTAGAGATTTAGCCAATGGCTGACAACGAATTGGGGAATAATGAGCATTACTGGAGGAACCATCATCCCCAGAAGCATTATGTAAAAGAGCGGTTCTTTGAATTTAAAATTCAAGCGGGCAAAGGCAAATGCCATCATTGAACTCACAAGCACAGTTAAAGATGTAGCTGTAATTGCCACCTTCAAACTGTTCCAAAAATATAGACCAAAGTGATCGGTTGTGAGCGCTTTAGTAAAGTTTAATAATGTCGATGGATTCGGCCAAATTGCGGGCGGCAATTCAAATACCATTGTCTGCGGTTTAAAAGCGGTCGAAATCATATACCAGAGGGGAATAGCAACAATCACAATTCCAATCGTCAAGCAAATATAAGTTACAAATTTAAACAGTGATTTTGAACGTTTCATGTTATTCTCCAGCCGGTTTGCGAAGCAGTTTTAACTGTACAAAACTCAATAAAAAGACAAACAACGTTAGTAAATAACTAATCGCTGCCCCGCTGCCGAAGTCTAAACGTTGAAAAGTGGCCCGATACATCAGAGTAAGAATTGAATGGGTTTCATCCATAGGGTTACCATGGGTGATCAATTGGAAAGGCACATAAGCATTCAAACCACCCAACACCAAAACCACCAATAAGAAAACCAGCGTACCACGCATCATCGGCAAAATAATTTTAACCAAACGCTCCCACCGGTTTGCACCGTCAACTGCGGCAGCTTCAATTAATTCCACAGGGATGGATTGAAGCCCGGCGAGGAAGATTACTACCGTCCATCCCACCCCCTTCCAAATATCCACCAGAATTACCGGGACCAAGGCCAAAATAGGGTCAGCCAGCCACATGATATCCTTATCGATCACATGCAAAACATCTTTCAGAAAATAATTGACCAGACCATCTTGCCCACTAAACATATATGTAAAGAGTAACGACACGATCACCCAACTTGTGATTACCGGTAAATAATAGGTCACTCTAAAAAAGGATCGCGCTTTTATCTTTTGATTGAGTAAAACAGCCACTAAAAAGCCCAATACCATTTTTACAACGACAGTGATTGCAGTATAAACAGCCGTATTGATCACAGCACGGTGAAAAATCGGATTTTTGAGTTGAGTTATGTAGTTTTGTAACCCTACAAATACAGAACGATCCGGGTGTGCAAAATTCCAGTTAAAGAAACTGATACGTAATGAATAAAGTAATGGCCCAAGAAAAAATACGAAGAATAAAGCAAACCCGGGAAGCAAGAAAATAATTGCGGGAATTATTTGATTTCGAGATTTTGTGGCTTGCATCTTTTTTCCTCTAAGACCAATTTTTCACGTAATGGACCATCTGTGAATAATTCTATTCTATGCAAATTATCTGATTTGGAGCGGCCGGTGAGTTGAAAATTCCCACCGGCCGCAATAATTCTTCGGAACGATCTACCTATTTTGCAGCGATGAGAGCATTGATTTCGGTTGCAGCCTGGTCAAGGGATGCTTGAACAGTCTGGTTGCCCTTAAGAACACGTTGGTAAGCATTATTGATAGCAGTATCCATATCATCCCACTTGGGGCTGACCGTGCGTGCCTGGGCAGTCTTGAGTTGGGTCATGAAGACAGAGAAATAAGCTGGCAGAGATGAATCACCGGTCAAACTGGAAAGGGTAGGCATCACACCAACCTGGGCCATGCTCTTTTGAGCATCAGCGCTCATCAGATAATCAGCCCACTTCAAAGCAGCTTCTTTGTTCTTTGAACCATCCATCACAACTACATCTTCGCCGCCAACGACTGAGCTTGTTCCATTTTTTCCAGCGGGAATTGGGGCAAAGTCATAATTGAAGTTGGGATAGTTGGATTTGTAAGTGTCGACCATCCAGGGGCCATCGATGATCATGGCATATTTACCTGTGCCTGAACCAGCATCAGTTGCGGTGCCTCCACCCAATAAGTTTGGAGACAAACAACCTTTGTCATACAAACCTTTCAACATGGTGAAAACAGCAACGCTTTCTGGCCCATTAATGTAACCAGTGGCTGTGGTGATCGCATCATCTGTGACTTTACCACCCATAGCGTAGAATAACGGAGCGGGAGCCCAGAAGTAAGTACCACCCTCTGCATAACCATAGGTTTCTTTGGTTTTATCACTTAGTTTGCATGCGTCTGTGACAAACTCATCGATTGTCGTGGGGGCTGCGGCAATTCCAGCAGCTTTAAAAGCGTCTTTATTGTAGACGATGACCTGTGTATTTGTATCCAGGGGTAAACCATAGTAATGACCATTCCATTTGTTGGTCGATAATGGGCCAGGGAATGTATCTTTAGAGATTGCATCGAAATCTGCTAATGTTCCATCGAGCTGTGTCAAAGCACCCTGGCTGGCAAATTGAGGTACCCAAACGATATCCATCCGAACAACATCGGGAACATCACCGCCGGCAATGGCTGTGGTTAAAGCAGCCTTAAAATCACTGTAAGCATAGCGTGTAGCTTGAACAGTGATACC
>PMIV01000202.1 GCA_003158355.1 Anaerolineaceae bacterium | reverse complement strand
ACGCCGTCAGTTGCAGCCACGACCAAAATGACAATATCGGCTCCCTGTGCACCGCGGGCGCGCATGGCTGTAAAGGCAGCGTGACCTGGAGTATCCAAGAAGGTAAGCAGCTTGTTCTTATGCTCTACCTGGTAGGCACCAATGTGTTGAGTAATACCGCCGGCTTCACCGCCGGCAACATTGGTATTGCGAATCGCATCCAACAGAGTGGTCTTGCCGTGATCAACGTGACCTAGAATGGTGACAACCGGAGGACGTGCAATGAGGCTTTTTGGGTCCTCATTCATGATCAATTTACGCCATTGAGGAATTTCCCCTTCTTCTTCTACAGCGGTGGTATCAATTGCCTGTTCCTGGGTGGCTTCAAAACCGAGTTCGGATGCAACGATGGCAGCAGTATCATAATCAACCACCTGGTTGATATTTGCCATGACACCATTGGACATTAATATTTTGATTACTTGAATGGGGCTGGCTTCCATCTTTTGAGCCAGATCGCGAACTGTAATAGAAGCTGGAAATTCGATCGTCTTTTGCCCGTTATCGCTCATAATTCACCTCCGAAAAATGTGCCCCCAGGAAAACGAAATTCATGTGGATTCCGTTTAATTTCAATGATGGCTAAATTCTCAATCTGTCGGTGATTCGAGCAACTCTGGGTAAAACTCAAAGATTCATGCTGAGTTCCTCGTTGTTTTTGCCATCAGCAACAGTGGGTGTTTCAGGGAGAGAATCAGCAGTATTTTCATCCGGCAATGTTTGAGAAAAAGTCATTAATGCTTGCCGATTTTCATTTGAAAGTTCAATTTTTAAGGCTCGGGCGACAGGTCCCTTTAATGCCTTTTCCCAGCAAGAACGAACACCGTGAATGTAAGCCCCCCGTCCGGGAGCTTTTCCGGTTAAATCTACCTTGACGCCTTCTTCAGATCGAACGATACGAATCAGTGCCTTTTTTGGCAACACCGTTTGACATCCGATGCAAGTACGTTGAGGTATGTGTTTCGTCCTCTTTTGCGGTTGTTTAACCACCTATCTTTCTCACTAATATTCTCTAATTATCCCAATCCCAGCCTTCATCGCCGCGTTTGTGTTTTTTAGTCACAACCGTGAGATCGCGGTCTGGGTCATAGACAACTTCAACGTGCTTGCTCTTCTTTTTGCCCTTCTTTTTATCGTCTTTGCCATCTTCATCGTCTTCTTCGTTGGCAGGGACGTTGTCGAGAACTTCTGGGCGCAAAGTGAAGATCTCTTCGAGAGAAGGTTCTTCCTCGGGAATTTCTTCAACTGCGGTTTTTTCTGGTTCGTTTTCTTCAGTAGACCCTTCGATCACAGGCTCAACTTCGGTTTCAGCTTCAATGGGAAGAGCTGTCTCTGTTTCAACGGCAGCCGGTTCAGCCACAGGTTCTTCTTTAACCAGGGCTTTTTCAGCAGCAGCCGCAGCTTCAGTTGCAAACTGTTCTTCAAGGGCAGTCATCAATGCGTTGATCGAATCCATCGCCTTGGGGCCAATGCCTTGCAGACGCAAGATGTTATCTGGGTTGGCTTTCATCTGGATGGCTAATTCACCGGTGGTGGCAAAGCCAGCTTCTTGCAGGGTGTAAGCCACATGTTCCGGCAGACCGCTGTCAACAATATTTTGCTCAAAGGCGCTAGCAGGAATACCCTTCTTGAGTTCAACAAAGCGGTCTTCCTCAGCTTTTTTCTGTTCAGCAGTCTTGGTAGTGGCTTTCTTTTCGATGCGGTCGACAAATTTTGCCATGAACTCATATTCTTCAGGGGTCAAAGGACGACCGTCCGCTTTACGCGCCAGCAATTCTTCCACTCTGGCGATATTCTCACTTTCAGTTTCGATCACGACAGCCATAGAAGCATCGTTCTGCAATTTATACAGCGTGTCTCCTGCAGCTTCGGGTAGGCTCTTGATGTCGATGCGCCAACTGGTGAGCTTGGCTGCCAGACGGGCATTTTGTCCATCACGACCAATGGCCAGGCTGAGCTGATCTTCGGGAACAACAACGGTTGCAGTCTTGCCACCGCCGCTTTTTTGCTCATTGAGATATACGCCGTTGACACGGGCGGGGCTGATGGCTTTGGCAATGAAAACCGCCGGATCTGCATTCCACTCGATCACATCAATCTTTTCGTCGTGTAATTCTTTAACGATGGCCTGGATACGAACGCCGCGGATGCCGACACATGCGCCAACTGGATCGATTCCCTGTTGGGTGGCTGAAACGGCGACTTTGGCACGTTCACCCGGTTCACGGGCAATAGAGCGGATCTCAACGATGCCGTGGAAAATTTCAGGCACTTCGTTTTCGAGCAAACGGCGCAAGAAATTGCGATGAGTACGTGAAAGGATAATTTGCGGTCCGCGTTGATTATCTTTTACTTCAGAGACGAGGGCGCGCACTCTTTCATGAATGTGAAAGCGTTCACCCGGGATCATTTCTTTGCGAGGCATGCTGGCTTCGGTTTTCATTTCAAGACCAATCGTGAGGCCGGTAGGGCCTACTGCTTGAACGACACCGTTGACAATTTCGCCTAATTGTTTTTCGTAGAAGACAAGTTGTGCCTGACGTTCAGCATCGCGGATGCGCTGTTGAATTACCTGACGGGCAGTTTGGGCAGCCACCCGGCCAAAATCAGCGGGAGTTGCATCCACCATTACAAGACTGCCTGCTTCAGCAGCAGGGTCATAATTGCGGGCTTCAGCTAGCGAAACCTCGGTGACGGGGTTCTCTACTTCATCCACCACTTCTTTCTCTGCAAAGATGGTGATCTTGCCGGTTTCCAGGTCGATAGATGCTTCGACTTTACGGGCAACATCCGTCTTGACAGAGCGGTTGTATGCTGAAATGATCGCTGATTCGAGGGCTTTGACGATGATCTCTTTGGGGAGACCTTTTTCTTCAAGTACCTCATTGAACGCCAGGGTAAATTCGTTCTTCATGCCTATTTTTCTCCACCTGATTGCAATGATAACTGGTTACATAATAAGAAAAGTGGGGGATGCCCACTTTTCGGTAACGACAACTTCGATTTCACTTACCTTCTTATTTTATCATATTGTCAAGGGAGTTGCAAGGCGAGCCAAAAAAATTATTACTTAGCCTGTTCTAATGCCAACTTGAGTGATCTTTGCTGCTCTTCCGGGAAGGCGGGTAAAACCCTGCGCAACAGGCGTGGCAGCTCTTTGGGATGTGGTCTTTGCAGCGCCGCCTTAAGCAGATAGACGGTTTCGTTCGGAGTACGCCTGGCCAGAGCTTCGATAACCGTTTGTAATGTAAAACTGATGCGCGGCTGCGGTGCAGCCAACTCAAGGTTTATAAGCTCAAAGACCTCAGGAAGGTCAATATAATCGGGGTCATTGATGAGGGGTAACAGGCTTTGCAACCCAAAAAGCTGATCCTGGCTGTTCTTGCTTTCCAGCCAGGTGCGCAGAACTGCCAACCATTTTTCTATTGCCTGCCGGCGCAGGAGCAAACTGCCGGATTCTTGCAAATATTTTACCAACCCATGGTCTTCATCCACACTTGACCACAACTTTAAACGGCTGATAACCTGATCTGAATATTCGAGAGGAATCTTCCCTAATAGATAGGCTCCCAGGCGGCGCGGCTCCAGTTTGGGCTGATTCCATAATTCATCGATCACATCCAACGAACTGAGGGGATTTTCCTGGCAGAGTTTACTAAACTCCAGTTCGAAATGGTGGTTAATGAGCGGAGTGACATTGTAGGCGGGAATGGTCAAATTACGCCGTCCGGCATCCGATTTGCTAAAAGTACGGTCTGAATAGAACTCATACAGCTCGCATAGCCTTTTAACAAAATCACTGGCGGCAGAGTAATGCTGGGTGAGGAGGCGTATTTGTGTGTGCAAACGCGAGAGTTCAACTGCTGGCATAAATTTAAGGGCGAGGATTCCCTCGCCCTCCATCATCCGATCAATTAATAAGCTTTTGCGAAATAGACCTTTTCGGTGGCCTCTTTACCGCAAACGATGCATTTACCTTTGCCGCCTGGCTGCTCAAATGGGATGCAGCGGGTGGTGGCACGGGTATCTTCTTTTACCTTGGCTTCGCAGGCAGGATCGCCGCACCACCAGGAGAAAGCCCAACCAGCTTCAACAATCTGTTTGAGTTCTTCGTAATCTTTGGGGTCAAAAATATGGCTGTCGCGGAAAGCCTTGGCGCGGTCGAACAGGGAAGCATGGATCTCGGTGAGCAGTTCGGCCAGAGCACCGGGCAGACTTTCTTGCGAGATGATCTGTTTGCCTTCGCGGCCGGGAATATCGCGGCGGGCAACCATGACGCTGTTTTTTTCAACATCTTTGGGACCAACTTCGATACGAACAGGCACACCCCGCAATTCCCAGTCGTTGAATTTGAATCCGGGAGTGACCTCAGTGCGGTTATCCACTTTGACCCTGAAATCATGAAGCTGCTGGCTGATCTTTTCAACGACCGGCATTACTTTGGAGCGTTCTTCATCATTTTTATAGATTGG
>PMIV01000241.1 GCA_003158355.1 Anaerolineaceae bacterium | reverse complement strand
TGGGGGTGATTGAAAGGAGGAAACTGAGGAAGTGAGCAAGAAAATCACTCACTTTACTGAGAGCAATGTGTAGGTGGAATGTGGAAAGACTGTTAATCAAGATCATATGTTCCTCCCAGGAATATGGGAGAACCTATACTTATGATACATGATTATTGAAATGTTGGGAGAAACATGTATTTGAGTGCCCCCGATGGGAGTCGAACCCATAACCAACAGCTTAGAAGGCTGGTGCTCTATCCATTGCGCTACGGGGGCGTGTGAGACGATTATTGAACTGGACGAATGCCTTTGTAGACCTGAACCCCGGCAATTGTGCGCAGGATGGTTTCGGCTGGCTTGCCTATTCTATCAGATAATTCGTTGGGAGTCATGGGGGCATTGCCGTTGGCTAAAAAGACACGAAAGATGGCGTCGATCATGGCCGTGTTGAAGGTGAGGAACCCCGGTTCTTTGGCGCAGTGCTGCATCAAAGTGGATTGGAGGCCGTCTACCTGCTGAATCTCGGCGGTAACGGGGTCGATCCAATCGATCATACCGCTTTCGGGCTGGTCTTCAAAGGCTTTCTGATGTTCCGGACAAAGGCAGTTCTTTAAAAAGATGCGCCAGTTGTTATCGTGTGTTTTCCACCACTCGAAATCGATATGGAAAGGAGTATCGAGAGTAGGTTTGATCAGGCTGAAGTGAGGTTTGATATCAGACATAGCATTAACCTTGAACCTTGGATTCATCCAGACGGAAGTAAAGATCACCCATGTGGATGGCCCAGGGACGAGTGAAAAGCAATTCGATGATCGGAGAAGGTGGGCAGCGCTTGACCACATTTAGGGCTGCATAAAGCTCCTGGGCGTGTACATGGCCCTGCGGGTTAAGCTTGGCCAGTTCGCGCATCATGATGATCAGCATTTTCTCAAGCTGGGGTTTGGTCTTGGTGTATTTTTCCCAAATGGCATCCACGGCGTTCCCGTCCGGGATGACGATGGCCATGCGTTCGTCATAAGAGCAGGTGACCACTTGTTTGAGCAGGGCAAAAACAAAATTACCATCCGTGCCTACCAAAAATGTTCGCAGCCATTCTTTGGAATTATGTTTTTTATCCGCGCGGATCAATACCTCGCCGGGGTTGCTGCCCCTGGAGATATGCAGTTGGCTGCCGGGGATGAACCCCTGTGCGGTATACCAATCATTGAGACCAAAAATGTAATGGGAGGGTCGTACCACCCAACCGTTGAACAGGTCGCCCGAATTATCGTCTTTGAAGGTGAATTGAACGCGCGGAGTTTCGTAAGCTGTGGGGAAGAGTTTCTGCATTTTGGTGGTCAAGGGCAGAGTACCCGCGCGCCAGTGGGGATAGGTGAGGGCAATGGTCACTTCGTCAACCGGTTCACACTGTTCGCCGGGTTCAAGTTCATCGCAAAACTCAGGTGCCAGGTTGGCGTACTCTTTAAGATCATCCGGCAGTTCCACCGGCTGACCAACGTATTTGAGCGTAATAGGAACATTTTGCACTTGCTCGGGTTCCATGCGTTTGAGGAACCAGAGTGTTTTACCGGCAGGGCCAACTTCGTCAAAACGGGGGTCCTCTTGCAAGGCATAGTTCATCGAAAATTCGGTGAGTTTTGAGTTGGTATCTGCGGGAAGTTCAATTTGTTTGATCAGATCTTGGGTAGAAAGCGGACCGCCTTCTGCCATCTCCAGCACAGCTTCAGCCAGGTTCAAATAAAGCGCGCCAATATCTACCAGAAGCGAACAGGGAAAAAAACGACCGCCAATACTGATTAGATCTTCATTTTCTTTTATTTTTAAGACAAGTTTTTCAGACAGCAATTTTAGATAATTGCCGTCTACCCAATCTGCATCATAAGCAGAATCGGTCTCCAGGGGGGATTGGAAATTATTCAGTGCGTGTTCAGGCAGGTTGCTGGCAAAGGAAATTTTTTCTTCTGGTGAAAACTCAACCGTAATCACTTCTAGAGATGGATAATCCGGGTTAATCCCTGGCCGGACCTCGATCACTTTGCCTTTTTGATAATTGCGATGGGGGAAGAGGACGGTCTGATCTTTTTTATACTGATCTTTAGGAAAATAGACAGTACCTTCAGCTTTGATGGCTTGAGCAGCTAATTTTTTTTCGAGTTCGATCTTTTTTTCAATCAGGTATTTTGTTAATTCAGAAATAGTCTGGGGGTATTCAATTTCCAGTAAGTGGTTATAGAGACTCTCGATGTCTTTGTTCGTAAATTTTAAAGATTGCCAAATTTCTGCGCTTAAACTCATGTTCCGATCACCATTTCATTTTAAATTCTTAATGCTAATTATACCTTAGAGTATTTGCTCTTTTAATTATCATTTCCGGGTTCAAGGGTATTCAGTGTTTAGCCATTCAAGCGGATTCACCTGAATTCCATTGACCCAAATTTCAAAGTGGAGATGCGCTCCGGCACCTTCAAAGGCTTTGGCATCTTCAACTCGGCCAGTATTGCCCACTTTGCCAATGACCTGCCCAGCTTTGACTATGTCGCCAACTTTCACATCAATTTCGGATTGGTGAAAATAGGCAGAATAAACCCCCCAGCCATGATCGATGATGGTGGCGTTGCCGTGAACGGTGAGAGGACCCTCGGCGAACACCACTTTTCCGTCTGCTGGAGCACAGATGGGAAGCCCCACGCCGCCTCCATAATCCAGGCCGGTGTGAAAGTTCTTGAGAGCACCATTGTTATACGAACGCCGTTCTCCAAACAGAGCGTTATATTCATCAGGGAAGCCGTACTTGATGGCCGGGCTTTTGAAAATACCTGACCAATAACGGGTGGAGGTTACTACAGAAGTGATGCTCTTGATCTGGTCATCTTCGGGTTTGGTAACCGCGGGATCAATCGTGGATGGGTCGACTGTCAAGGGTTCAGCTTCGGGGTAATAGCCGCTGACCAATAAAATTGATTGTTCAAAATTAAAGGAACTGCCGTCGGAAAATTTACCCGACAATACAAAAGGAGCCAGGCCGGGGTCGGCTTCAGCATAAACACCCTGTAAAGCTACTTGTTGGTTATCCTTATTTGGAAAAAAACTCAGCGGCATGCCATTTAAACTTCCCTGTAAGGTAACTGGCTGTGGCGAGGTCACCTGAATTTCAAATGTTTCTCCTTGTACCAACGGCAGAGGAGAGATCGTCACACTGGTTAACCTGGGATCGACCGAACTGATTTGGCTGGCATTCTCTGACGCACTCATGTAGATCAGGTCCCCCGGTAAAACTGAAAACGGGTTGCTATCATTATTTTGATCCAAAAGACCCCAGGTATTGGTCTGGTTGAGGGCGGCAGCTTCGAGCAGGGTCTGGCTGGAAGAGATTTTACTCACCGGATCTTTTACTTTTGAGCTTTCCACAACTGGCAGAATTAAACTGGATCCTGCATATATTTCGCCGGGGCTGGTCACATGATTCAGTTTCATCAGCAGGTCTTGGGTGATTTGATATTTTACTGTCAGATCTTTGAGTGATTCACCCAACTGCACAGGGCTGCTTGTGATTTGCCCTTGCAGCCCCTGTAGACCGGGTATGCTCAATTGGGTCCCAACAGAAACAAAGTTGGGATCTGAAATACCATTGTAAGCAATGAGTTCATCCAAAGTGACCCCAAATCGGTCAGCGATGCTGGCCAAGGTATCTCCTGATTGAATTACATAATAGGGAAGTTGAGACTGACTCTGGGCTTGGACAGGTGAGAAGAATGAAGCTGTGAGGGAAAGCGCAATTAAAACTGCAAAGAAATTAATTCTCATGTTCAAAGGTAAGGTGATCTCCAATGTGAAAATCTTGCATATGGCTGGCGTTCAATTCCAATACATATTGGGCTTTCTTTTTGGGGAAATAAGAGAGATGCCATTTTTTAGCCAGACAAACATCGACTACATCACCGGCGGAATTGACCCAGACCGTTGTGATATCAAAATTCATAAATAACATATGTATTGCAGTATTAATGTGGCTTTCTGAATTTTCGACTAAAATTATGCCAGAGTAATCGGGTAAAGATTTGACGAACATCAGCCCTTTAAATTTGGAAATGAAAGAGCTGCACCAATTGGCTTTAATTTTTATTTCTGAAGGATTTTGATTAATAATTTCAACGATCTTCATATGATTTTGCCTTGAGCATAAGTTTACCACAGCGAAAAGAGATAATCGATGAAAATTACCACCTGGAATGTGAATGGGTTCCGTGCAATTCTGAAAAAAAGCTTTAAAGAAGCAATCCTAGAACTTGACCCCGACGTTTTGTGCTTACAAGAGATCAAAGCCAAACCGGAACAAATAACCAATGAAGAGATCACGATACCTGGGTATTCTCACGTTTGGAATTCGGCCGATAAACCCGGCTACAGCGGTACAGCCACATATTACAAAAAAAACGAATTTAAAACCTCTCTGGGCCTGGGCTTTGAAGAATTTGATATAGAAGGCCGGGTTGTTCGCCTCGAACTGGAGGATTTCACCCTGTTCAATATTTATTTCCCTAACGGCCAACGCGGGCAGGAACGTTTGGTTTATAAGTTGCGCTTCTATGAAAAACTGCTTGATCTTTGCGATTCTCTTCATCAACAAGGGCGAAAGGTTGTCATTACCGGAGATTTCAATACAGCTCATACAGAGATCGACCTGGCCAATCCCAAGGAAAACTCGGTGGTTTCCGGATTTCTCCCAGAGGAGCGGGTGTGGATTGATCACTTTTTAGAACATGGGTTTGTAGATGCTTTCCGCAGCTTGTATCCGCAGAAGGTGCAATATTCATGGTGGACCTATCGTGTCAACGCCAGGGCACGGGGAATTGGCTGGCGTCTGGACTATTTTCTCGTCTCGAAAGACCTGATGCCAAAAATATCTGACGTAATCATCCAGGACGAAGTAATGGGGTCCGATCATTGCCCGGTTTCTATGATTATTGAGGATTGAGAGGGTGCCATTTATCCATATCTTTGTCGGTTATAATCTATTTGTTGAAGTCGCCAGATTGGAAAGGTGAATGATGGTGAAGTACCGACTGGTTTTGGTTGATGATCATGAAGTCGTCAGACTCGGATTGAAAACTTTACTTGAGCGGCACCCTCAATTTGAGGTCATCGGTGAAGCCGGGAACGCCCGTGATGCGATCGATTTGGTAGCACAGATTAAACCCGACGTGGTACTGATGGATATCCGTCTTCCAGGCACATCCGGAATCGAAGCATGCGAAGCGATCACTAAAAACAATCCTGATACAAAAGTGATCATTTTAACTTCATATGCCGAAGACGACATGCTCTTCTCGGCAATTCGTGCCGGAGCATCCGGATATGTTCTCAAACAAATTGGCGGAGAAGATCTGGTCAAGGCGATCGAATCTGTTGGCAGGGGAGAAGCACTGTTAGACCCCGCAGTAACGCAGCGGGTGATCCAGGAAGTTCGCCGCGCTGTTAAAGAAGAAGAAGCGTCTGCTTTTGTCAACTTGAGCCAACAAGAAAGGCACGTGTTGATTGCCGTTTCTGAAGGCCGGACAAACCGGGAAATTGCCAAAGCGCTATTTTTAGGCGAAGGAACTGTGAGAAATTACGTCAGCAGCATTCTATCAAANNNNAGAGGCAGGTGATTCTTCTCACCCTTGCTTGTGTACTCGATGCCGCTCAGGTGAATGTGCAATTTCCCAAGCGATTCCGTCCCTAATGCTTTTGCATAACTTTCCAGCATCTTCTTCCATTCATCGGGGGTGTTGACTGTTCCATCTCCGGGACGAGCATGCAAATGGGCAAAATCCAGGCAGGGGAATACCCCGGGGATCTCCCGACTCATTTGCAAGGTATCTTCAAACGAACCAAGTAGCGCTGATTTTCCCATTGTTTCCGGGCGTAAGTGCACCGGATTGTGAGAAGAGCGTAATTCAGAGACGCAGTTAGCCAATCGAGGGATGGCAACCTTTAAAACATCAATCGGGTTTTGTTCAAAATAGGAACCCGGATGGAAGATGATATCGGTAGCACCGGCTAAATTTCCAAAATACGCAGCATCCATCAGCCGTTTACGAGATTTTGGCCATTCTTCATCTGAACCATTTAAATTAATAAAATAGGGGGCGTGCACGCTTAATCTGACGTTCATTTTCTCGGCTTCAGCGTCGATCAAGGCGCAGGTCTCTTCGCTTACCCGCACAGATTGTACCCATCCCAATTCAAAGGCAAAAAGGTTCAGCCCAGCCAGTGTTTGGATGGCGCCAATGCTCCCGCCCGGTTTTTTGGGAGTGGATAGGGGAGCACCGACTGTTCCAAAGAGAAATGAAGTCATTTGCACCTCTATGATCAGTGGAAAAGCAAAGATATGATCTTGGGAAGGAAAATAATGAGCCCAATGGCAGCGGCTGAAATAGCCGCGATCAATACCCCAGCTGCCGCTGCATCTTTTGAAATTTTCGCCAGGTCGTTATATTGCGGAGATACCAGATCGGTTAATTTTTCCAACGCTGTGTTGAAACATTCACTGGCCCAGACAAAACCGATGGCAAATAACACAGCCAGCCATTCAATGGCTGAAATTTTTAATAAAAAACCTACGGCAATGACGATCAGGGTCATCCCCAGATGGATCTTTGCATTCCTTTGGGTAGAATAAACAGAAATCAGCCCACGAAAAGCATTCTTGAAAGAAGCGGCAAGGTTTTTATTGTGGCTCATTGGTTATTCATCCCCCGAGAATTTATCCATGGTAATACCCAGGGATAGCAATAATTGCGCTTGTTTTTGCCACATTATCTGTTTTTCTGTTTCTGTGTGGTGGTCATAACCGAGTAAATGTAATACTCCATGAATGGCCAGCATCGAAAGTTCTTCCGCGACCGGATGATGAGCATCGATCGCCTGCGCTGTCGCTCTGGGTAAAGAAATAATAATATCGCCTAAATAGCGAGTTCCATCTCCCGGATCAATTTCGTCAGATGGGAAGGAGAGTACGTCCGTAGGACGGTCCACATCTCGATACTCTTTGTTCAGATTCTGAATAAAATCATCATCACAAACCACAATCGATAAGTCAACTGGCGAAGCAGGAAGACCAATTTTCGCAGCTTTTTGCAAAATTGTTTTTATTGATTTATCACTGGCAATATTTTCAAATTCAATTGAGATCATAGCTAATTTTTTGAACCATTTTCGATAATAAGTGGTTTGGGCTCCGGATAAATTAACCGCGGATGATGTGTATTCAACATGATCCGGAAAAACGCATCTGAAATGATATTAAGGTCTTTCAGCGTCAAATTGGAATCCTCTAGTTGACCTTCTTGAATACAACCATCGATCACTTTCTTGATCAAAGATCTCAATTCCTCATCCGTTTTGGGTAACTCGGCTCGAGCTCTGGCTTCGCAGCCATCCGCCAACATAAGCAAAGCAGTTTCTTTTGAGCGCGGTTTAGGACCGGGATAATGGAAAAGAGCCTCATTTATTTTAGAGCGATCTCCATTTACCAAATCAAGTGCGCGGTTAAATTGATATTGAGCCAGACGAGTTCCGTGATGCTCGCGAATGAAGTCTTTTATGCGAGGCGGCAGATGATGTTTATCAGCAAGGGCGATGCCATTTTGAACATGGGTGATGATCGTTTTCGCTGCCAATGAAGGATCAATATCCTCGTGAGAATTCAATTTTCCCGGAATTTGATTTTCTATGAAAAAGCTGGCATTTACTGCTTTACCGCAATCGTGATAAAGTGCTCCGACACGGGTTACCAATTGGTCAGCACCAATTGCTTTTGCTCCCTGCTCAGCCAGATTGGATACTTGCAATGAATGCTGGTAAGTACCTGGCGCGTTTTGCAGGATAAATTGAAGCAATGGATTATCCGGCCTTGAAATTTCCAAAAGATTCAATGGCGTAGTTAGACCAAGAATTTGAGAAGCGAGAAATTGGAAGAACAATGCCAGACTGGCACTGGCGATGCCGTTGAGTAATGAAACCCCGGTCAGGGTGGCAATTCCCAAGAGATCGGTTGTATTGTCCAAAAAACGATATGTAATAATTATAATACTGCCGCAAAGAGCAGATAAGATCCCGGCCCAGAAGAACGATGAGACACGCCTGCCTTTGCCGAGTACCAGTGCTCCAATTAAGCTTGTAAACAAATAGAAAATTGTAAGTTCAAGAGAATTAGAAAGCCCAAATCCAGCTAAAACGCTGATGACCAGGGTAAAGGCAATGGATATTTCCAGGTTGAATAAGGTTGCCAGCATCATGGCAAATGCAGGCAAAGGAAACAAATAGGGTAAAATTGCCCGATTGGGAACGATTGCGCGTGCTGCGAACAAGAAAATAATATAGGTAACCGAGATCAAAGTCAGGCTGCGAAGATCGGAGATCGGGTAAATTTTTCTTCTCTGAAAGTAGAGTGAAATAAAACCGGTCAATAGTAGAATTATCAGAAGTGGTGAGATCAGTTCGCTAAATTTATTTTGGGGTTTCACAAATCCATAATACCCGAGTGCCTCAAATTGCTCGGCGGAAATGATTTGTCCACGTAAAACGATGGCTTGTCCTTGAATATAGTTAGACTTAACCGTTTTGACGGATGAAATTGCAGCATCTCGGGCGATTTGCGTATCATTTTCAGAATAAAGGCTGTTGGCAACAATGAGTGGGGAAACCAGTTCTTGAATTAACTTGGATTGCGAGTCTGAAAATGAAAGATTGATCAAATTGGGAATAGAGGCGCGGTTATCTTGAATTTGATAATCACGAATATTCTTGCGCATTATTTGCTCAAGAATTGAAAGTGATTCTTGTTCGACCGCTTTCCAGTCAGTATCTGTGAGTTGTATTACCTGTTCTGCTGAGTCTGATGATAGAGAGATGGAGTCAATGGCAGCGAGGTCGGCTAATTTTTGATCTGAAGTGGCTAATGAGTCAGCGCGAACCGTGTCAAGGTAATTTAAAACAATATGCAGATTATCGATCTGGGTACGTGTGATCGCCGGATCAGAAGCAAAGTAA
Source organism: Anaerolineaceae bacterium (assembly GCA_003158355.1). Taxonomy (GTDB): domain Bacteria; phylum Chloroflexota; class Anaerolineae; order Anaerolineales; family Anaerolineaceae; genus UBA6107. The sequence continues at coordinate 3,199 of PMIV01000241.1, read as the reverse complement.
ACCGGAGAAATTGAATTTGAGGCATCATCCTTGGCTTTTTGGGTCAGGGCTTTGCTATCAAAAGAGGCAGTAAATGGTGCTGTAATATCGGTATTCGAAACCGCCCCAGCTTGTAACGGATAAGAACTTGGTCTTAGTTCGATGGGCAAAACCAAAGCAGCAAATGATAATATTGCAGCAGCAATCAATAAGCCACTGCGATAAAACTGCCGTGATATAAGTGTTCTGAACCAATTATGAAAGAAATTTGGCACTTTTATTTTTGTAGCATTTCTTTAACAAAGCTGCTTACCCGATCTGAAGCGGCTTTCCCTTGGATCTTAGGAAGAGCAACTTTCATTACTTTACCCATATCAGAAATTGCTGTCGCTCCGACCTCTGAAATGGCACTTTGAATGATTTCTTTAATCTCGGCGTCAGAAAGTTGTTTGGGTAAGAATTGTTCCAATACTTTAATTTCTTCTTCTGACCGGCTTACCAGGTCGAGACGATTACCTTTCTTAAAGTCCTCAATCGATTCATGCCGCATTTTAATTTCTTTTTGAATAAGAGCAAGTACAGCGTTGTCATCCAGTACCTGTTTCTTTTCTACTTCGGCTAATTTGAGGTTCGTGAGTATCATTCTCATGGTATCGCGAGTTACTTCGTCTTTGCTTTTTATAGCTTCGTGAAGAAGTGTATTAAATTTTTCTTTCAAAGAAACATCCATAAATTCTCCATTTCACTTACTTAACGTCGATTAATTCCTTGATTGACTCAAAGATGGAAGGTCCAAAACCCGGAACCGAAAGCAAATCCTCAATGGAAGCAAAGTTCCCATTATTCGTACGAAAGTCAATGATTGCCTGTGCTTTTTCTGCGCCGATGCCGGGGAGTGAATCCAGCTCTGCAAGGGTGGCTTGATTGATATTTATTTTACCTTGAGTTATGCCAGTATTCGCAGGGATCTCGGTTTTTGTGGAAGGAACATTTATTTGTTCGCTGTCTTCCAGAACTTCTGCCAGGTTTATTCCATCCAATTTTGCATCGCTTTGAGACCCCCCGGCAGCCAGAATGGCATCGTTTACCCGCGAACCAACAGGTAATGTGTAAAGCCCGGGATGGTTTACCATGCCGGTTACAGAAACAGTTACATTTTGAGATTGGGTGGGTGAAATAAATTCAATTTTTGCCCCGTTATGAGGAGAAGCGATCAAGAATATCGCTCCTCCTGTGATAAGGCCAATGAAAACTCCGCTAAGTAATATCTGCCATGTTTTCATTCGTATCTTTCTTTTCAGCCAGCCGCATTTTCCTGGTCATACATACTTTTAAAGGCAGTGATGGCAACTTCCAGCATCTCCAGAGTAGGTTCAGCCGTGGTCAACCGCTGCATCGCCAAATTTGGAGCTTCTAATATGCGAATAAATGAATTATCCAGATGATTTGCCAGAAATCGCATATATTCATAAGACAACATGATTATGATGGGGAGAAGCAGAACTCGGGTAGCCAGGCGCCAAAAGATCGAGAGAGGTCCCAGAAGAGCAAAGATGATCACAGAAAAGACCACTACAATCAGCACAAACCCGGTTCCGCAACGGGGATGCTGCAGAGAGAATAGACTTACTTTTTCAGGAGTCAATTCTGAACCGCTTTCAAAGGCATTGATCGTTTTATGTTCTGAACCGTGATACATAAAAACACGGTGAATATCTGGCATTTTACCGACAGCCCACATGTAGCCAATGACAAACACAAGCCGGATCAGGCCTTCGATCAAATTACCCACGAAAGAGTTGATAGTTAACCAGTGTTGGAAAAGCTGCACGATTGCAGCAGGAGCCAGAAAGAAAAGTCCGATCCCAATTGCGAAAGAGATCAGTACGGTTATGGTTAATGCCGGACCTTCGATTTTTTCGTCTTCTCCAGTTTGCACATTGGCAGAAAAAGTTAAATACTTGGTTCCCAATCCAATCGCATCCCAAAGGATGACCAGACCGCGTAAGAACGGTATTTTTACTATGGAAGAAGCATAAATTCCGCCAAGTTTTTCACTTTGGACGATTATTTTTCCAGAAGGATCACGTACGGCTGCGGATAAATAATGGGAGCCTCTCATGAGGACTCCTTCCATTAAAGCTTGACCGCCATATGAGGGAAGTTTTAGTTTGTCTGTGCTCATGGTTACTTCTTTACGTTGAAAAAGAAATGGATTAATGAATCAATGCCTTTATACCAGGTAGGCAAATGCAATCGCTCATTCGGAGCGTGGATATTGTCGTCGGGTAGACCAAAGCCGCTAAGAATGGAATCGATCCCAAGTGATTCCTGCAGATCCGCGACAACCGAGATACTCCCGCCTTCACGTTTGTAGATTGGAGCAGTTCCCCAAACGGATTGCAGCGCTTTGGCGAAAGCCAGGGACTCGGCTGATTTTGTATCGGAAATGCTCGGTTTACCGCCGCTGAGCATTTTAAGCTCATATTTAACCGTTTTCGGCATATGTTTTTCGAGATAGGCAATGAATTGTTGATGGACCTCTTCCGGATCCTGGTCAGGAACCAGGCGGGTGGATATTTTTGCCATTGCCCATGCCGGAATGATCGTCTTGGAGCCTTCACCAGTGAAGCCGGAGAGCAGGCCATTAATTTCCAAGGTTGGCCGCGCTCCTGTCCTTTCCAGACTGGTATACCCTTTTTCACCCCAAAGCGCGGGGACGGAGGTTTGTTGAAGATAAACCTCATCGCCTAAATTGAGGCGGGCTAATTCACTTCGTTCTTCAGTGGACAATGGGCGAACACTCTTATAAAAATCGGGCAGCGTGATGCGATTTTGATCGTCATGCAGTCCAGCAATGAATTCGGCCATTACCTGGGCAGGGTTATGAATAACACCTCCAAAAGAACCGGAATGCAAGTCATGAGCGGGGCCAAATACCTTTAATTCAAAGTAAGCCAGACCACGCAGACCATAGACAATTGTTGGCGTGTTGGCGTTGACCATGCCGGCATCAGGATTGAGGCAGACAGTGGAGCGTAGCAGTTCCTTGTTTTCTTCAACAAAGTTCAGAAAATGCAGGGAGCCAATTTCCTCTTCACCTTCAAAAACAAACTTTATGTTAACCGGGAATTCCCCTGTTTTTATTATCGATTCAACTGCGCTGATCGTGGACCAAAGTTGACCTTTCATGTCCGAGGCGCCGCGTGCAAAGTGGTAT
>PMIV01000172.1 GCA_003158355.1 Anaerolineaceae bacterium | reverse complement strand
CCGGCAGCCACTGGAAGGGTTGAAGTGATGTGAATTTCACAGGCAGGCAGCGACTCAAGCGAGAAATATTCTTTCACCAGTTCAATGGTTTGACGGATGGGGTTTTCGTTTGGCAGGATATTTAAATTCTCAGCAAGGGAAATGGCGTCTGCCCGGATAAAAATCTCCCCTTTGGGTGCAGTTGGACGCGCAAAAATACTGGTTTTGGTGAAAAGCGTCAGAACAGGGATGGCCACCGCGGGTTGATTGTATACAACCGCATGTTCACCACACAGAATCATTTTGCCAGGGGCGGAGCTGGTTATTGCGGGCATTATTTAAAGATGTAGAAAATGATCATGACTGCCAACCCCCAGAGCAGAATGGTTAACTGCAGGGGACGGTCTTTTAACAGGATCTCTTCCGGTTCTCCGCCGGCATTTTTAATCTGGATGAGATAAAGGTAACGGAAAACGCCATAAAGGACAAAAGGAATGGTAAGCATCATGGCATGGTTTTCAGGCAAGTTGGGTGCCGAAAAAGTATATAGAGAATATGCGATCAATGTTGTGGAGGAAACGACCGTGATCAATTGGTCGATCAGGGTAATCGAATAACCATCTAATACTTTGCGGTGGGTTCCTGTAATTTCGGTATTTAGAATGGTCATTTCCGCACGCCGTTTACCAAACCCGATGTAAAGGGCAAGTAATGTGGTCACTACATATAACCAGGGTGAGAAACGCTGTACATGAATTACTGAAACGCCGGCTGCGACACGGAGCACAAACCCTGCAGCAATGATCAGGACATCGATCAAGGGAATGTGTTTCAACCATTTGCTGTAAGCCAGGTTCATCAGGAAGTAAGCTAAAGCGATCACTGCCAGTTCCCAAGACAGGAAATAAGCGCCTGTCAGTGAAATGACGACCAAAATGACAGCTGCTGTAAGAGCAACCGGGATAGGTAATTTACCGGAGGCAATTGGACGATTCTTTTTGATCGGGTGATTGCGGTCCGCTTCAACATCCATGACGTCATTGATGAGGTAAACGCAACTGGAAAGTAAACAAAAGATCACAAAGGCAATGAAAGTATGCTCCAGTGAAGTGAGTATCAACAGTTGACGATCAAACACCAGAGCAGCAAAAACGAATGCGTTTTTAGTCCATTGACGTGGACGCATGGCTTTAAATAGATATTTAATCATGAATTAAATATATCACATCTTGCTTATCGCAAGTACAATTGCGAAATGGAAAGAATTCGCCTCGATGTTTTAATGGAAGAAAAAGGTCTTGTTGAAAGCCGTTCCCAAGCACAGCGGCTGATCATGGCCGGGCAAGTGAGGGTCGCAGGCCAGGTGGTCTTGAAATCTTCAACGAAGTTTCTTCAACAAAGTGAAATAACAATCGACCAACCGCCGCCTTTTGTATCACGCGGAGGGGAGAAATTATTGGGTGCACTCGAGGCATTTGATCTTTTGGATGTATCCGGACGAGTTTGTGCAGATATTGGCTCCAGCACGGGAGGTTTCACCGATTGTCTATTGCAGCACGGTGCGGCAAAAGTGTATGCTGTGGATGTAGGTTATGGGATCACGCATTGGAAACTACGTAATGATCCGCGAGTGGTGGTGATGGAGCGTACCAATGCTCGCTACGTTACCGGATTCCCCGAGCCGATCTCCTTAATCACGATCGACGCTTCTTTTATCTCCTTGCGATTATTCTTACCGATCTTTAAAGTCTGGTTTGGTGAAACGCCGGCGGAGGTTGTAGCACTGATCAAGCCTCAGTTTGAGGCGGGGAGAAAAGAAACTGCCAGGGGGGACGGCGTCATCCGCGATGTTTTGGTACATCAAAAAGTGCTCACCGAAGTTTTGACCGCTGCGGAAAATGAGGGGTATACGATCACCGGATTGATCCGTTCGCCTTTACTTGGACCAAAAGGGAACACTGAATTTTTGGTCCATTTGCAAATTCCCTTTCAAAAAGTAAAAGATTTGGACGAGTGGATTGCTCCATTATTCCCGCTAGATGTAGAAAAACTGCAATAAACGCCCGCGCATTTTTGATACAGATAAAATAGGTTATACTATCAGCGATATGCCTTCAGATACGATACGAAATTTTTGCATTATTGCACATGTGGATCATGGGAAGTCAACACTGGCTGACCGTATGCTCCAGATCACTCACACGATCTCCGACCGCGAGATGGTGGAGCAGGTGTTGGATTCTATGGACCTTGAGCGTGAAAAAGGGGTCACCATCAAATCCTCTGCGGTGCGCATGGCCTATGATTACAAAGGCAAAACTTACGAACTGAACCTCATTGATACTCCAGGACACGTCGATTTTAATTATGAAGTAAGCCGAGCACTTGAAGCCTGTGAAGGGGCGGTCTTAGTTGTGGATGCCACCCAGGGGGTGGAAGCGCAGACTCTGGCAAATCTATATCTGGCGATCGAATCAAATCTGACGATTTTACCTGTGATCAACAAAATCGATCTGGCTTCTGCCAGGCCGGATGAAGCCGCTGAAGAAATTGAGGCCCTGATCGGGGTACCTGCAGAATCCGTTCTGCGTGTCTCTGCCAAAGAGGGCATTAATATTGAACAAGTCTTAGATGCAATCGTTGAACAGATCCCGGCCCCAAAAGGGGATGAGGATGCACCTCTGCAGGCTTTGATCTTTGATTCTCATTATGATTCTTACAAGGGTGTGGTTGCGTATATCCGTGTTGTAAATGGATGTATTGATATGAACAGCAACTTGCGTTTGATGGCGACCAATTCAGACCTTAAACCGGTAGAAGTGGGCATTTTTTCTCCGGGAATGGTTCCGACCAGTCTGCTACGCGCTGGTGATGTTGGTTATATTGCTACCGGCTTCAAATCAGTTAAGGAATGCCGGGTGGGTGATACGCTCACGTTGGCTAACAATCCGGCCCCTAAGCCACTACCTGGCTACCGCCATCCGAAACCGATGGTGTTTGCAGGTATTTATCCGGTTGAGGGGGAGGATTACGAAGAGCTTAAAGAAGCCTTGGACAAACTGCAACTAAATGATGCCTCCCTTACTTTTGACCCCGAAACTTCGCAGGCACTAAATTTCGGTTTTCGTTGTGGATTTTTAGGACTGTTCCATATGGAAATTGTCCAGGAAAGAATTGAACGGGAATATGATCTGGATATTGTGGTAACTGCGCCTTCAGTAGAGTATCAGGTGCAATTGGTCAATGGTGAAACGATCTCGGTTTCTTCGCCGGCCAAACTACCTGAAGAAGGGCTCATTGGAGAAATTCGCGAACCCTGGATGCGCCTGGAGATCATTACGCCGACCGAGTTTTATGGAACGATCATGGATCAGGTCACTTCACGACGCGGCACTTTTATTTCACAAGATTACCCCGCTCCCAAACGTGTGCAATTGAATTATGATATTCCGCTTTCAGAGTTGATCATCGATTTCTTCGATGATCTCAAATCACGCACGCGCGGGTATGCTTCAATGGATTATCATTTTTTGGAATATCGACCGGGCAATTTGGTAAAACTTGAAATTTTAGTGGATGAAGCTCCTGTAGATGCCCTGGCAGCTATTGTACATAAAGAAAATGCCTACCACAAGGGTCAGGCATTGGTGACCAAACTCAAAGCACTTATCCCACGGCAATTGTTCGATGTTCCCATCCAGGCCTCAGCAAGCGGAAGAGTTATTTCACGTGCTACAGTAAAGGCGCTGCGTAAAGATGTCTTGGCGAAGTGTTATGGTGGAGATATTTCGCGGAAAAAGAAATTACTTGAAAAACAGAAAAAGGGGAAACGCCGAATGAAAATGGTCGGGAATGTTGAGATTCCACAAGAGGCTTTCATGGCTGTTTTGAAGCTGGAGGACGAATGAGTTCAGTCTCTCGATGGAATTGGAAGAGTCTATTGCGCTGGTTGCCAGGTGTGCTGATCAGCGCGATTGCATTATATGCATTAATACGTCTGGTACATATTCAGGATTTTATTACGGCATTTAAGACGGCCAGTTGGCAGTTTATTTTGGTCGTTATATTTATTCAATGCACCAGTACATTTGTGCGCGGAAAAGCCTGGCAAACGATCCTCGGAAATAATGTATCCTGGAAACAAGCTTTTTTTGGTGTTTGTGAGGGTTACTTATTAAATAATATTTTTCCACTTCGTGCGGGGGAAATTGGTCGCTCGATCTTTGTTGGGCGATCTTCAGGTTTAGGAACGTTCCATGTTTTATCGACAATTGTCATTGAGCGTGCTTTCGATATTGCCATGGCAGCGATTTTGTTATTGGTTACTTTACCTCTAGTGATTGGTTTGGCATGGGTAAAGACTGTGGCTGTGACCGCTTTGTTCCTGGTGGTGATTGGTCTATTTGGTCTTTTCCTCATTGCTCGATACAAAAAAAACGTTTCCTCCTGGATAGAAAAGATCAGCCATCGCTGGGGATTTGTCGAAAAATATATTTTTCCGCAGATGAATAAGTTATTGGATGGCCTTTCTACACTGACTCAGCCGGTCCAATTTTTACTGAGTTTGTTTTGGATCGCACTCTCCTGGGCGATGTGGGTAGTGATGTATGATATGTTGGTATGGCAAATGATACCTGGAGCGCCAATTTGGAAGGGAGCATTTGTCGGATCATTACTTTCTTTGGGGGTGGCAATTCCCTCAGCTCCAGCAGCATTGGGTGTATATGAAGCATCCATGGTGGCTGCGTTGGTTCTCGTTGGCGGAACAGAATCTATTGCCCTGGCTTACGCCATTCTAATACATGTACTACAATTTATTGTCAGTGGAATTTTTGGCGTTTGGGGATTGATCCGCGACGGACAGAGCTTTGCTTCATTAAAACTAAACCTGCATCTGGGTCAAAACGAAGAAACCCAGGCAAACATCGAATCAAAGAATTGACGGAGTAAAAATGAACGGAATTACACTGGTCACAGGTGGGGCTGGATTTATTGGATCAAATTATACTGACCGCTGCATCTCTCGAGGAGATAAAGTTGTGGTCTTTGATAACCTTTCACGTCACGGCTCAAAAATGAATGTGGAATGGCTTCAAAAAAAGCATGGAAAAGATTCTTTTCAATTGATNNCAGGTGGCTGTAACAACCTCGGTCACCGATCCGCAAACTGATTTTAAGATCAATGCTATGGGGACTTTCAATACGCTCGAAGCTGCCCGCGCTTCTGGAAATAATCCTTCGTTTATTTATTCCTCCACGAATAAAGTGTATGGTGGAATGGAAGATGTCGAAACAGTTGAACTGGATTCCCGCTATGATTACGCAAATCTGCCAGAAGGCTGTGCCGAGAATCAGGCACTGGATTTTCACTCGCCTTACGGCTGCTCAAAAGGTTGCGGCGACCAGTATGTGCGCGATTATTCACGCATCTATGGCCTGCCCACCACGGTATTTCGTCAGAGCTGTATTTATGGCCTGCGCCAATTTGGTGTAGAAGATCAAGGCTGGGTAGCCTGGTTTGTGATCGCTGCCATTACGGGGCACCCTATAACGATTTACGGAAATGGGAAACAAGTTCGCGATATCCTTTTCGTCGAAGATCTGCTGGATGCCTATGATGCTGCTTTGTCCAATCCCGGAAAAGCCGCCGGTCAGATTTTTAATGTAGGCGGCGGCCGCAGCAATACTATCTCAATTTGGACTGAGTTTGCGCCGATTCTGGAAAAACTTCTTGGCAGAGATATCCCGGTGGCTTGGGGAGATTGGCGCCCGGGTGATCAACCTGTCTTTATTTCGGATATTCGCAAAGCAAAAAATGTATTAAATTGGTCACCCAAAGTAAGCGCACAAGAAGGTATTCAGCGTTTATTCAGTTGGGTAAAAGAAAATCGCACCTTATTTTAAGTAATATGAAGATTCTGATCGTTCTTACTTATTACCGCCCAAATATTAGTGGATTAACTATCTACGCAGAGCGTCTGGCTAAGGCATTTGTAGCGAAGGGGCATGAGGTGACTGTGTTAACTTCCCGGTTTGACCGAAGCCTACCCCTGGAAGAAACGCAAGACGGGGTGCGAATTGTCCGGGCTCCTGTTTGGTTCCGTGTGAGCAAAGGGGTGATCATGCCCACAATTGGAGTTCTCGCGAGCCGCCTGGTAAAAGAGACCGATGTTGTTCAACTACACTTACCCCAATTTGATGCTGCTGGAATCGCTATCCGCGGACGTATCTTAAAGAAACCCACAATCACTACCTATCATTGTGATCTACTTATGCCGGCAGGTGTGATGAGCAAAGCAGCCAACTGGGGCGTTGACTTGATGAACCTGATCACTGCGGTTTTCTCACACCGCATTGTTACATACACCCAGGATTACGCCGACCATTCAGCTTATTTGCGGGGTTTCCATTCTAAGGTAAAGATTGTTCCGCCTCCAGTAGTATTGCCTAAAGCCAGCCCGAACGAAATTCAAGAATTCAGACTGTTGCATAATCCAAATAATTATCACCCTGTGATCGGTATGGCAGCCCGATTTGCCACCGAAAAAGGGGTGGAAGTGCTGCTGCATGCTTTACCGGCTGTTCTGGCAAAATATCCCAATGCCAAAGTTCAGTTCGTGGGTCCTTATGAAAATATCATTGGGGAAGAACAATATTTAAAACGGCTCATGCCTGTGATCGAAAAATACCAACTAAATGGTAATTGGGAATTTTTGGGATCACTTGATCCTAAAGCTATGGCGGTTTTTTATCCCAACATCGATGTGCTGGTTGTCCCCAGTCTAAACTCAACCGAGGCTTTCGGTCTGGTGCAGATCGAAGCAATGATGAACGGTATCCCCTGCGCTACCTCAAACTTGCCGGGTGTACGACAGCCTGTTAAAATTCATTCCATGGGGCAGATATTTGAAATTGGTGATTCAGAAGGATTAGCCAAATCAATCCTGACTATATTGAGAAGTCAAAGTGAACAGGCAGCTAAAGAGAAACGCGATTTTTCTTGTTATGACCCTGCATCAGTTGCCCAAAAATATGAAGTACTTTTTAAACAAATTGATAATGAACTGCATCAAGAGAAATAATGGAACCTGCTTGATGGGTTAATAAAAGGTAGGTCAAAATGAAAATTTCGGAATTGCCTTCAAACGGGTTAAAACCAAAAAATCGAAATATTTTCCATGCTCCCTGGATTTGGGATATCTTATTTATTGGGGTATTGTTGATCGGGGGTTATTTTCGATTTGTAGGGATCTCCTGGGATGATGTTTACCATTTGCATCCGGATGAACGATTTTTGACGATGGTTGAAACAGCCATTGTTCCGACTCCAAATTTGGCGAATTATTTCAACACAGCCACATCTACCCTGAACCCGAATAACCAGGGGTACGGCTATTATGTTTACGGGACGTTCCCTTTATTTTTGGTAAGGTATGTGGCCGAAGCGATTAACCAAACCGGGTACAACCAGGTCAATGTAGTGGGACGGGCTTTATCAGGCTTGTTTGATCTTGGTTCCATTTTATTCGTTTATTTAATTTGCAAACGTCTGTATAAGAACTCCCGGTTGGGGCTTTTAGCTTCCCTTTTTCTGGCGTTGTCAGTTTTGCCAATTCAACTTTCCCATTTCTTTGCGGTAGATACCTATGCAACATTTTTTGTCACTGCCGCGCTATATGTGTTAATTTGTATATTTAATCCCCCGTCAAATACTGCTTCGGAGCAAACCGAGAAAACTGAACCTAAAGAATGGTATTGGATAAAAAAGGATTGGTCATCTATATGGTTATATGCCCTCTTTGCTATCCTTTATGGCATAGCTATGGCGTGCAAGGTGAGTATTTTCTGGCTTGCGCTGTTTCTCCCATTGGCAGCTTATGTTCGCTTTAAAAAATTAAACAAGGAAGAACAAGATTACCAACTGCCAATTCTGCTGCGGAATTTAGTGATCGCAGGAATCTTGGCATTTGTAACCTTTCGGATTTTCCAACCCTATGCTTTTGTGGGACCCAGTTTCTTCAACTTCAAGATCAATCCACAATGGATCAGCAGCTTAAAAGAGCTAGCCAATCAGAGCACCGGAAATGTGGATGTGCCCTTTGCGCTGCAATGGGCTAGACGTCCGATCACGTTTTCATTCACCAATATGGTGCAATGGGGATTAGGTCTGTCACTGGGTATTTTAGCTCTGGCCGGGGTCATCTGGATGGCCTGGCGCATTATCAAAGGGGATTGGCAAAAACATCTGGTTTTGTGGGGTTGGGTAGTTCTCTTTTTCCTCTCTCAGGCATTACCCTGGGTGCGCATGATGCGCTATCAGCTACCGATCTATCCGGCTCTGGCAATTGTGGCAGCCTGGACAATTTTTAAATTGTGGGAAGACGGCGGAACGGTGGTTCTCAAGGTGACGCAGTTGCAAATCAACTGGCGCCGGATTTTAGCAGTTACTGCGGCGGTGGTTGTTTTAGCAGGAACCGGCACATGGGCTTATGCATTCACCCGCATCTATACTCGCCCGGTCACCCGCGTAGCAGCCAGTTCGTGGATCTATCAGAATATTCCAGGTGCTATCAATTTAAAAATTAACACCCCATCCGGAATCGTCAGCGAACCCATTGGTTATCAGAACGGCGCAAAGATCACAGTTGATTCTCCCTATACTTATGATTTTTCGCCTGCAGCGGATGCAAATCTGACGCAGGTTACTATTGAACATGTTTTATTGATGCAGCCTGAAAATACCCAGGTGAACTTTGTCGCGGTCGTTTCACAGGTAGATGGTGAGAAAAGGACTGCCATTGATTCTGGTTTTATTCTGTCCGATTTTGCTCCCACAGATGATTCACTTGGGCCGCAAGCGATTGTGCCCATGACCTCTCCTGTCGCTTTGAAAAAAGGGCAGCGGTATGAAATTACTTTGCGGGCGGTAGACCAGAGCAGTCTGATACAAATCATGGGAAACGTAATATTATCCTACTCCCTGGATGGCAACACTACCAAACAATTATTACCTTCCCCTGTGGCGGCTCTCAAGCCCGGTTCCACAATTGGGATCAATTTTGTTTCGTCCAAGGCGGGAACGATCGATGAAGTGGAATTAAACAGGGTTGTTGATCTGGTTCAAAACGCTGCAAATAAAAATTTATCGGTTTCTCTCATCGATTACGGCGATAAAAGCCTGGTTTATGCTACCGGTTCACTCACCGACACTTTCTTGCCCGTTTCTGATCTGCGCGGGGAGAGCAAAACGATTAAACTGAACAAAACCGTTATGCTGGAGCAGTCACATCTTTATACATTCCTGTTTTCTTTACAGCCTCTGGCCGATGGCAGCGAAACCAGCCTGGGATTCTATAACAATCAACTGGCCGTTGAATCTTCGTGGGATGATGCGTTGCCCCTCGGAATGCAGGACAACAGCCTTTGGGATTCTCAAAATGGAGTTTTTGGGAATGTAGAAAACTTCCAGATGTACTGGGATGACACTGCAACTAAGCTGGAACGCTTTAATAATATTCTCGATTCTACCGATACGATCATTATCAGTTCCAACCGGCAGTGGGGAACGACAACCCGTGTGCCAGAACGTTATCCATTGACGACCTCGTATTACCGCAACTTATTGGGCTGTCCGGATGGGAAAGACCTGTTGTGGTGTTACCAGGTGGCTCAACCCGGAATGTTCACAGGTAATCTTGGTTTTAAATTAACCGCTGTCTTCCAATCCGACCCTAACATCGGCAATTTTAAAATCAATGATCAATCAGCAGAAGAAGCTTTTACAGTTTATGACCACCCCAAAGTGCTTATCTTCCAAAAAACCAGCGATTTCGATGCGGCCAAAGTCAGCTCCATTTTAGGCGCGGTCGATCTAAGCAGAGCCGTACACATGACTCCGGGTCAGGCCTCCAAATTCAACGGGAATTTGCTGCTCTCTGATGCCATGTTGAAAATTCAGCAGGCTGGCGGCACATTTATCAAACTATTTAACCCGAATTCATGGATCAACCAGAATCAGTGGATCACGGCAATAGCCTGGTATTTATTGATCATGCTGCTGGGTTGGATGGTTTACCCATTCACCCGGTTGGCGCTTAAAAAATTACCAGATCATGGTTTCCCTTTCAGCCGTCTTATTGGTCTGCTGCTTATGGCTTTGTTCACCTGGTTAGCAAGTTCTTCAGGCGCAACATTTAGCCGATTAACCATCCTAGTTGTTTTAGGTGTTCTGCTTTTGGGCAATGGATATCTGGCATATTACCAGCGCAATGAACTGAAAGAAGAGCTCAATAAACGAAAATGGTATTTCTTAACGGTTGAACTGGTTTTCTTGACCTTTTTCTTGATCGACCTGGGCATTCGCCTGGGGAATCCTGATCTTTGGCATCCGTGGAAGGGCGGCGAAAAGCCGATGGACCTTTCTTATTTTACGGCTGTCCTTAAGAGCACAACCTTTCCGCCTTATGACCCCTGGTTCGCAGGCGGCTATATCAATTACTACTATTATGGGTTTGTGATCGTAGGGGTTCCTGTCAAGCTTTTAGGGATTTTGCCTACTATTGCTTATAACCTGATATTGCCCACTTTTTTTGGTATTACAGCAACTGGTGCCTTTAGTATCGGTTGGAATTTACTGCATGGACAAACCCAGGGATTTGATGTTGATGAGAAAAAAGCCAATTTGCGGGCTGCAGCCGGCGGATTCCTTTCTTCAGTTTCTGTGCTAATTCTGGGAAATTTGGGCACACTACGGATGATCTGGCAAGGAGCACAGAAATTGGTGGCTCCTGGAGGCGTGATCGACGACATGCCCATTTTGCAGCGCTGGGGATGGTTCTTTACCGGCATGCTCAAGTTCTTTGAGGGAGCGAAGCTTCCATATGGAACAGGTGATTGGTACTGGATACCTTCCAGAGCTTTGCCGGGTGAGACGATCACCGAATTCCCCTTCTTTACTTTTACCTACGCCGACCTACATGCTCACATGATCGCGCTGCCGATCACCTTATTGGTAATCGGGTGGGGGCTTTCTCTCCTCCTGGGCAAGTGGCATTGGGGTGAAAAACTCAAAGAACGGATCATTGCTTTTACAGCCAGTTTTGTTCTGGGTGGCATAGTGATCGGTGCGCTGCGGCCAACGAATACCTGGGACCTGCCAGCTTACCTGATCTTAACGGCACTGATTATTCTTTACACAATAGTTCGCTATGCCGATATTCCCAATTGGTTCCTGCTAAAACTTCCGCTCTGGCTGCGCAAAGTGCTTTACGCTCTGGCTGCCATCGTCTTGTTGGTTGCATTGCTTTACATTTTTTATTATCCCTTCTCAAAATGGTACGGGCAGGCTTATGGCAGCATCGACCCTTGGGTGGGTGACCACACACCGGTTGCCTCTTACCTAACCCACTGGGGATTATTCCTGTTTGTTACCGTCACCTGGTTATTTTGGGAAACCCGCGAGTGGATGGCTTCCACCCCGGCTTCTGCTTTAAATAGCCTTAAGAAATATTCGCTTTATCTTCAAATTCTGGCTATTTTGTTTATTTTGGTTGTTGTGATTTTAGTATTGTTGGGAATAAGTATTGCCTGGATCGCGATCCCGGTGGCCTTTTGGGCATTGATCTTAATGCTGCGTCCGGACCAACCCGATGTGAAACGGCTGGTTTTCTTTATGGTTGGTACTGCCATGGTCTTGACATTATTTGTGGAGATATTTGCTTTACACGGTGATATTGGCCGAATGAACACGGTGTTCAAATTCTATTATCAGGCTTGGACGCTGCTGGCGCTCAGTTCTGCGGCTGCGATCATGTGGTTGATTCCATCGGTGAACACATCTTGGAATTTCCATATCAGCGCGATCTGGCAGATGGTATTGGCCTTCTTGATGTTTGGCGCTCTGCTTTATCCGCTCACTGCAGCCCAGGACAAGATCGATGACCGCATTAGTAAAGAAGCTCCCCATACATTAAATGGCATGGACTATATGAAAACCTCTTTTTATAGCGATCAAAATGCCACATTTGATCTTAGCCAGGATTATGATGCCATCAAATGGATGCAGAATAATGTGCTTGGTTCTCCGGTGATCGTTGAAGGGAATACCGTGGAATATAAATGGGGAACGCGTTTCACTGTTTATACCGGTCTGCCCGGGGTGGTGGGTTGGAACTGGCATCAACGCCAACAACGAGGTTTTCTGGACGACACAGTTGTATGGGCTAGAATCAATGAAATTCCGGCATTCTACACAGCAACGGATATCAATTCGACATTAAGTTTCCTGAAAAAATATAATGTCAAATATATTATTGTCGGGCAATTGGAAGAAGCCTATTATCCTGGTGATGGTTTAACTAAATTTACCAAATATAATGGTGTCCATTGGAAGCAGGTATTCCAGGAAAAGAATACGGCTATTTATGAAGTGCTTTCCACTAACAAATAGGTGTCTCTTTGAATGATATCTTGAACTTTTTCAGTTGGTACCTGGCGATTTTATTGATCGGTGCTGTAACATTTCCGATCGCTTTTCGCTTTTTCCCCCGGCTGGCCAGCAAAGGGTATGCGTTTACCAAACCATTGGGGCTACTTCTGTGGGGATATATTTTCTGGCTGTTGTGCAGCCTGGGTATTTTACAGAACAACTTTGGCGGAGAGGTTCTGGCACTGGTTCTGGTAGTTCTCCTGGCCGGTTTAAGTCTGCTAAAAGGGAAAATTCAAGAAATCCGTCTGTGGATCCGAGAAAACTGGAAAACAATCCTTGTTGTTGAAGGGGTTTTCTTCGTTTTCTTTGCCCTTTGGGCGGTTGTTCGTGCAGCTACTCCGGAAATCACCGGAACGGAAAAACCAATGGAGTTGGCATTTATTAATTCCATTTTAGTCTCTCCCAGCTTCCCGCCGCAGGACCCTTGGCTCTCAGGTTACGCAATTTCTTACTACTATTTCGGTTACGTTCTGATTGCTATGCTCATTCGTTTGACCGGGGTGCTTTCGGGGGTGGGTTATAACCTGACTGCAGCACTTTGGTTTGCCCTCACTGCCTCGGCCTCATTTGGATTAGTGTTCGACCTGGTTGCTTTTTGGAAAAGAGAAAAGGAACAAACCACCGCTTCGTTTTTTAGCGAAACCAGTAAAACCTTCGCCCGCTGGGCAGGAATTCTGGGTTCTTTTTTTGTTTTACTGGTCAGCAATCTGGAAGGGTTTTTGGAAATGCTTTCTGCCAAAGGGATTTTCTGGCAGAAGAACGCAGACGGCAGTTTATCCTCGAAATTCTGGAATTGGTTGTCTATTCAGGATATCAATACAGCTCCTGCGACCCCTTTGAGTTGGATTCCAACACGTTATATGGTCTGGTGGCGCGGCTCAAGAGTATTACAAGATTTGAGCCTGACCAATACCCGCATAGAAATAATTGATGAGTTTCCGTTTTTTTCTTATTTACTTTCTGACCTGCACCCGCA
>PMIV01000283.1:5661-11278 GCA_003158355.1 Anaerolineaceae bacterium | reverse complement strand
CAGCCGTAGCAATATTCTTTTTGTTGGTGCTGGTGGTGAAGATCACCCCGAAAAAATCAGTGTAGATTCACCGTAAGTAAATCAAAGAGCAATCATTTTCTTAATCGAAAGTGGTTGCTTTTTTTGTTAGCCGTGATATAGTAATGCCAACGGCTTTTCAGCAAATCGTTCCAATGGTTAAAATAAAATTCAGGAGTGGGTCATGAAGAATACCCGGCAAGCTATTGAGGCATTTTTTGCCAATAAGTCTATTGCGGTGGTCGGCGTTTCGCACAGCACAGAGAAATTTGGCAATTATCTTTATCGCGAACTAAAGAAGGCCGGCTACAAGGTCTATGCAGTCAACCCCGGGATGGATATGGCTGAAGGGGACCGTTGTTATGCCGGGCTGGGTGCCCTGCCTGAAAAACCGGAAGGAGTGTTGATGTGTATTCCCGCACCGGCCACGCTGGCGGTTCTGGACGATATGGCGAAACTGGACATCAAAAGCGCCTGGCTACAGCAGGGAGCGGATTCGCCGGAAGCGGAAGAAAAAGCCCAGACGCTGGGGATCAACCTGGTCAGCGGGGAATGCGTGATGATGTTCCTGAAACCAGTGGAATCGATCCATAAGTGGCATCGGGTGGTCAGGACGGTTTTTGGGAAGATGCCGAAATAAGGTAAAAAACAAAGACCGGGAGCCTTTTTTTTCAACGCTCCCGGTTTACAATTAAGGGGGAATGAAACATTCTTTACGAATCCGTCATTTTTAGCCGTATCTGGTGGAGCAATTTGGCGTCCTAGATAAGTAGAGAGAAATATACATGATATCCGAGAACGAACTTATTGAACGCGCTCGTCGTTTCGACCAGATCGCGTTGGCTGAAATCTACGACCGTTATAGCCCGGGCATTTATCGTTATGCGCTGCACTTATTGGGAGACACTAGACTAGCTGAGGATTGTACTGCTGATACCTTCACACGCTATTTACAGGCTTTGCGTAATGGAAGCGGCCCAAAAAATCATCTCCAGGCCTACCTGTATCGGATTGCCCACAATCAGATTACAGATAATTACCGGCGCCAGCCACCTCCGCCGCTGGCTTTGGTCGAGGAACTGCCCTGCGCAGAAACGGAAGTCATTATGACGGTGGTCGATCGGATCACGAAAGAACAGGTACGGTCGGCTTTGGCACTGCTGACCCTTGAACAACGCCAGGTAATTGTTTTGAAATACCTGGAAGGCTTGGAAAACGAATTGGTTGCACAGGTACTGGGTAGAACTGTTGGGACGATCAAGTCTTTACAGTTCCGCGCTATCAATGCATTGCGGCGAATATTGCTGCCGCGAGAAAGAGAAGCTAACGATGAAAACGAATAAGAGCGATTTTGCTGATATCGAAAAGTTGTTGGGTAAACTGGCCGATGTTCCCGATAGGGAACCACAGGCTCAAGCTCAAGGGCGGACACATTTTCTATCTCAGGTACATGTGATGGCCGTATCCCAAAACGAAGAAGTGCGTCATACAGGGTGTAACAAAAACTTCTTCGAAAGGATATTGAATACAATGAAACTTAAAACTAAGCTTTCAGCCCTCGCAGTAGTAGCCGTAATCGCAATCGTTACCGTGTTCGTTGCGGGCAACGTTACTTCTGTCTCGGCACAAAAAATCATTGCCAGAGCAACTGACGCCCAAACTTTACCCACTCATGGCATCTGGCATACACAGATCAAGATTTACCAGAATCATACAATGCTTACCGGCGACCATTCCGGTACGACGACTATCGATGATGATTATTACGATTTGACAGACGGTAAATTTCGTTCCGTCAGCCAGGACAGCGCCGGCAAGATTTTACAGGTTGCAGCCTTCGATGGGACATACAACTATTCAGGTTTGCAATCTGCCGGCAACGGTGCCAATGAACCTTTGCAGGTCGAGCGCGTCAAGGCTGGCCCGGATGATGGTATCAAAGCGAGATCAACGGATTCAACCGCGACCGCCCAGGCAGGACCTGCAGATCCAACCTCACTCACTAAAACACTTTTCGATGATTTCCGCAATAATCCGCGGGTGAGAGTGGACTCGCAAAAGACCTGGACAGATGGCACACCTGTGTATGTGCTGATCGACGATAATTTCCAGACTCAGCAGGGATCGGATGATAAGACGCTCACCGGTTCAATGAGCATGGTCTTCAATTCAGAAACCTACGCGCTCATCGAGAGCCAGACGACAGTACGCAAAGGCGACCAGGATGTTGTCATCGACGAAATACAATGGCTGGTGAATGAAGCCTTACCGGTGGAGAGTTCAGTTGTTTGGGATTTGAGCGACCTTAAAGGCATCTCCATTGCTGATGGAGAACAACAATCCACGGAAGACAACGTGGTCTTTGAGACTCTTACCGAACAGCAACTGGCGGCTCATACCCTTGATTACTACTTGCTGGATCCTCTTCCGGCTGGATATACTGTGAAAATCGGTGCAGTTGCAAACCAACCCAAGGATCAAGATTACACGTTTGAAATCAACTATACCGGGCCTGACAGTGAGACCTTTGAAATGCAGGCAGTTGGAAAAATGGATAGCGGTTTCATCGAATCGAGCTTCTATGATGGCAGCTACAAGGCCGCTTCTGGCCTGATGCTAAACTACAGCCCGTCGCACTCAAATGGCACCGCGGCTATGTTAACGGCGCCTGACGGCAACAGTTTCTTGTTGTTCAGCAGTTTACCGCGCGATCAAGTCCAGAAACTGGTTGACACGCTGGTAAAAGGAAAATGAGCATCATCCATGAAATTAAATTTCCCCGGCCTTTTTCAGGCCGGGGAAATTCATAGGAATAAAGATAAAAGGCAGAAACCGGGAGTTTTTAAAACTCCCGGTTTCTATAATAATCAACTAGTTCAACTGCTGTTTGAGCTTGGCGGCGGTTTCTTTGAATTGAGTCAAACGCTGGCGTTCTTTCTCCACCACCTGGGGCGGGGCTTTGCTGCCAAAGTCACTGGAGAGGAGCGCGGCCAGACGCTCGATCTGACCTTCGGTATCGGCCAATTCTTTGGTCATGCGGGCTTTTTCCTGTACCGGGTCGATCAGGTCAGCCAGGGGCAGGAAGATTTCCAACCCGGAGACGACCAGCGAGACCGAATTCTCGGGTTGTTTGTCTGGATGTGTCACGATCTTCAGCGCGGCGGGTTCAAGGTTTGCCAGCGAGCAGAGTGTGGCTTTCTGTGATTCGAGCAGCGCGGTCTTGTCACCGGCTGCGATCACAGCGCCGATCTTCTTGGCAGGCTGCACACCCTTTTCGGCACGTAGATTACGGATGGAGCGCACCACTTCCTGGATCAGGCTAAAATCTTGTACTGCTTTTTCTTCCCAGCCTTCGGCAGCACAGGCTTCGGGCCAATGAGCAATGATGAGAGCGTCTTCCCAATCATTATGCGAATCGAACGGAGTCAGGCCGGCAGCCAGTGCAGCTTTCTTCAAAGCCTGCCACAGTTCTTCGGTGACGAAAGGTGTAAAGGGATGCAGCAGACGTAAGCTGGCATCGAGTACGCGCACCAGGGTGGAGGCGGTGTAGTAAGCGCGGTCGCCGCCTTCGTTGATCTGCGATTTGGCGATCTCGAGGTACCAATCGGCAAACTCACCCCAGAAGAATTCGTAGATCTGGCGGCCGGCTTCGCCGAACTGATAGCCGGCAAAGAGGCGTTCCGTCTCGCCAATGAGGCTGTTCAGGCGCGCCCAGATCCAGGAATCTGCCAGTGTCCAGCTTGGAGCGGCTTCGGGCTTGGCGGGGATCTGACCCAGCGTACCCAGAACAAAGCGACCGGCGTTCCAGATCTTGTTGGCAAAGTTGCGGTTGCCCTCCACCTTTTTGAGACTGAGGTTGCTGTCTTTGCCGGGGGTGGAACCCACCAGCAGGGTGAAGCGCAGCGCATCTGTACCCAGATCATCCATGACCACCAGCGGGTCGATGACGTTGCCTTTGGTCTTGCTCATCTTCTGGCCTTTTTCGTCCAGGATAAGACCGTGCAGGTAAATGGTATGGAAGGGCGGTTTGCCGGTGAATTCGATGCCGAACATCATCATGCGAGCCACCCAGAAGAAGAGGATATCCGCACCGGTCTCGAGCACCGAGGTGGGATAGAAATATTCGAGATCTTTGGTCTTTTCGGGCCAGCCCAGCGTGGAGAACGGCCACAATCCGGAGGAGAACCAGGTATCCAGCACGTCTTCATCCTGGTGGATCTTGTGGCTGTGGCAGTGGGCACACTCGGTGGGGTCCTGGCGCGCCACGGTCATTTTGCCGCAGTCATCGCAGTACCACACGGGGATGCGGTGCCCCCACCAGAGCTGGCGGCTGATGCACCAATCACGGATGTTCTCCAGCCAGTTGTAATAGACTTTGGTGAAGCGCTCCGGCACAATGCGGGTTTCTCCGCTGCGGACGGCTTCCAGCGCCTTGTCGGCCAGGGGCTGAATTTTGACGAACCACTGGGTGGAGATCATGGGTTCGATAATCTCGCCGCCGCGCTGCGAGCGGGGCACGTTGAGCGTGTAAGGCTGCTCTTTGATAACCAGGTCTTGAGCGCGCATATCTTCCCAGAGTTTCTTGCGGCACTCGAAACGGTCCATGCCAGTATATTGGCCGCCGTTCTCATTGATATGGGCCTGTTTGTCGAGAATGTTGATGAATTCCAGCCCATGTGCTTGACCAATGGCATAATCGTTGGGGTCGTGCGCCGGGGTGATCTTGACCGCACCGGTACCAAACTCACGATCGACATATTCATCCGCGATGACCGGAATGCGGCGGCCGATGATGGGTACGATCACGTCCTTGCCCAGATACTTCTGGTAACGCTCATCTTCAGGATGGATGGCCACAGCGGTATCACCCAAAATGGTCTCGGGGCGGGTGGTGGCTACCGGGATATATTCGCCGGAACCGTCGGCGAGCATGTATTTGAAATAATAGAGGAAACCCGGTTCTTCGGAATATTCCACTTCGAGATCAGAAACGGCGGTTCGCAGATTGGGAGACCAGTTGATCATGCGCGGGCCGCGGTAAATAAGTCCTTTTTCGTAAAGGGTCACAAATGCCTCACGAACGGCGACCGAGAGCCCTTCATCAAGGGTGAAGCGGGCGCGGTCCCAGTCACAGGAGGCCCCCAAACGGCGGATCTGGTTGAAGATCTTGCCGCCGTATTTTTCTTTCCATTCCCAGGTGCGGCGCAAAAATTCCTCGCGGCCGATGTCATCCCTTTTGATACCTTCTTTAGCAAGGGCTTTTTCCACCAGCATCTGCGTGGCAATACCGGCATGATCCGCGCCGGGAACCCAAAGGGTGGGCACGCCTTTCATGCGGTTGTAGCGGATCATCAGATCTTCCATAGAGACAAACATGGCATGGCCCAGATGCAATTCACCGGTAACGTTGGGAGGAGGGATGGAAATGACGAACGGCTTTTTCGTGGAGTCAAAGCCAGGCGCCGAGGGATCATTGGCGGGTTTGAAATAGCCTTTCTCTTCCCACATTTTATAGAGACGCTGCTCTACTGAGTGAAAATCATACGTTTTCGAGAGAATTTCTTCAGTCATCGTGTTTTCTCCAGTCGAATCTTCGATA
>PMIV01000283.1:0-5568 GCA_003158355.1 Anaerolineaceae bacterium | reverse complement strand
TCAGCCAATGACCTCTTTTTCTGGCTGTTTCAGCCAACCTACTATTTTTGACCAGACTCGTATAAAATTGTTGATGGTATTATACAGACTTGGCTGAGATTCGTCAATTGCCGGGATTTGGATAACGGTGGATAATCAAATAATGAGAAGTGAAATTCTATGACAAATCAAGAATTGATTCGATGGTCACAGCAGATACAGGCACTGACCCAAAACGGCATGGCTTATACGACCAATCCTTTTGACCAGCAGCGCTACCAACAGATGCGCAAGATCGCAGAAGAAATGATGGCGGCTGCCACCGGTGCCGAATTGAACGAGGTGATCAGCGTTTTCGAAGCGCAAGCAGGTTACGCCACCCCAAAGATGGACGTGCGGGGCGTGATTTTTAAGGAAAATAAGATCTTGATGGTGAAGGAAATATTAGATAACGGGAATTGGACCCTTCCCGGAGGCTGGGTGGACATCAATGAACCTTTGAGCCAAGCCGCTGAACGCGAAGTCCGCGAAGAAGCTGGCATGATCGTCAAGGCGCGAAAACTGGCTGCCGTTTACGACCGCAACCTGCACGGACATCCGCCATATGCATTCCATGCCTATAAACTTTTCATGTTATGCGATCTGATAGCAGAAGCCACACCCGATCCGTTGGAGACCGAGGATCCAACTTTCTTTGATGCCGACCATTTGCCCAAGCTTAGCCTGGCGCGGGTTACACAAGAAGAAATTCAGCGTATGTTTGTCCATTTGAACAACCCAGACCTGCCCACTGAATTTGACTGATGTTCACATCAGAAGGAAAAAAGTTGAAAAAAAACCGGTTTTTGGTTCCAATGTTGTTTGGACTGCTCTTTCTATCCGGATGTGCTGGCGGTACAGCCGCTGCGCCCTCTGCAACCTCCGCGGTGCTGACGCCCACAGTGGTCATTGCTGCGACGCCGACTGTTACTCCGGATGTTGATGTGGATGTGCAAAAGTTAAAAGGAATGCAAGTGACGCTGATCCATCCGTGGTCGGGTGAGCTGGCCAAACTGATGGATAGTTTGGTGGCTGAATTCAACCAGACGAACACTTGGGGAATCCAGATCACGGTGGAAGCGCCTGGTTCGGCCGGTTCGCTGCAGAATTCTTTAACAGAAGATTTGCAAACTTCCCTTTCACCCGAGATCATTGTTGCCCCCATCGATGAATTGCTGGCACTCAATCAAAAAAAACAGACTGTAGCTGACCTTTCTCCTTATGTTTCCTCGAAGAAATGGGGAATGGATGAAACGACGATCCAGAATTATTTACCCGTTTTTTGGGATCAGGATGTGGTCAATGGGTACCGCTACGGCATTCCAGCGGAACGGTCTGCCAAGGTGATGCTGTATAACAAGACCTGGGCAACGGAACTGGGATACACAAACGCGCCGGTTACCCCGGAGGAATTTCAATCCCAGGTTTGCGCGGCCCATGCCTCACTCAAGCTGGACAGTGATAAAACCAATGACAGCCTGGGGGGATGGGTGATCGATACGGATACGTTGACGATGACCAGTTGGGCCACGGCATTTGGAACTCCCCTCGAAACCGACGGCAAGCTCAAGTTCGCCACGCCAGAACTTGATAAAACCTTCACCTATTTACGCACGCTGCTGGATATGGGCTGTGCCTGGAACGGCAAAGAGACTTCTTTTTATAATTATTTTGCCAAGCGGCAAACATTAATTTACAGCGCCGACCTGCAGGAATTAACCAATCAGCAGATGGCTCAAACAGTAGCGGGCAGCACGGATGAGTGGGTGGTGATCCCTTATCCGACAACAGGTAAAACATTCATTCTCACCCAGGGGCCTTCCTACGCCATGTTGACTGCTTCCCCGGAGAAGCAATTGGCTGCCTGGTTATTCATCCGTTGGATGGGCAGCCCCGACCATTATGGCGCGGTGGTCAAAGCTTCCAATACGCTGCCATTGGGAGAGAACCTGATCAATTATTCAATCGAACTGGAGGATACCCTACCTCAGTGGAAAGAAGCGGTGAATTTGCTGCAAGACTCCCAGACCATCCCAGCCGATGCCAATTGGGGGAACGCAAAAATGATCTGGGAAGATGCCGCCTGGCAGCTCTTCAAGACGGATGTCAAGACAGCGCAAATCCCCGCGCTGACCACACAAATGGATGTGACTTTGAAAGAGCTGGAAGGGGCTTCTCAATGAGCGGAACGATCGAAATTTACACTGACGGCGGCTGCGACCCCAACCCGGGGCCGGGCGGCTGGGCAGCGCTGATCCTTGAAGACTGTTCAAAAAAAGAGATCAGCGGGTATGACCCGCAAACGACCAATAACCGCATGGAATTAACTGCGGCGATCCAGGCCCTGCGCAATTTGAGCACCCCTGCGCGGGTGAAGATCTATACAGATTCCCAATATTTGCAGCGGGGGATGACAGAATGGATGCCGGGATGGCTGCGCAAGAATTGGCGCGGCAGCAGCGGCCCGGTAGCCAACCAGGACTTGTGGAAAGAACTGCTGGACGTAATGAAGCCGCACCAGGTCACCTGGCAATGGGTACGCGCCCATGCCGGTAATGTGAACAATACGCGGGTGGACTGGCTGGTCAACCAGGCCAGGAAAACGAAGTAAATTGCTTGAAATATTATTCTGGAAAAATGTATGGTCCAAAATATTTTTAGAGATAAAAAATTTTATGATTTTTATTTTTATTTCGTTTCGGCATTTATTGTCTTATTGTTAATTGTTGTTCCATTTTTTATAAAGAGATCCTATGTCGGATCATTTGTATTTGACATTCTTATTCGGTTTTTGATTACGTTTACTTTGGTCCGATCCATTTATTCATCTACACACATAGAGGACGGTATTAAAAATTTTTATAAAGGTACAAAGGAGCTGAAATTCAAGAAACCAAACACCGTGAGTCAAATATTAAATATATTTGTCGGAATCGCTATGGGAATTGGATACTCCGTAATATTGTTCTTTACATTGACTTTTTTTGGAATTATTTTTGAATCTATTCTAATCGTAATAATTTCTATTTATTTTGGAGTTTTGATTACTATTCCCTTTATCATGAAACACAAAGGGATGATAATTTATAGCTGGAACCCGTTTGAATAATCTTTACAAGATAATTTCTCGATAACATTACATCTCAAATTTTTTATATTCCGTTAAATTTCTAGAATATTGAAGGCGAGAAATGCAACGAGAATGGGAGCTGCCTGCCTTCTTTGTGAGGGCTGTCCACCCTGTGTGGAAACCCATGATCGTGGTTGAATTATTTCTTTACCTGGGGATTGCTTCGCTTCGCTCGCAACAACAGCAGTTGAGTTTATTGAATAAAAAGAGGCGACGATGGGATTTGAACCCATGATCAGGGTTTTGCAGACCCTTGCCTTAGCCACTTGGCCACGTCGCCAACAACGATTGCATTTTATCAAAGACCGCAGAACAGGTCAAGGACAAAATAAAAACCCCTTTATCAGGGGTTTTTTAGAGCGGGCGATGGGACTCGAACCCACGACCTTCTCCTTGGCAAGGAGACATTCTACCAACTGAACCACGCCCGCAACTTTGTTCACAAGCAAATCCGATTCTACTAGATATTCAACCCGCAGTCAACCCTTTTAAAAACCAAATTACTTAAAGATTTCCCCGGATCGCCAATACTTTATCGGCATAATAATATCCCACATCGTAAGGCCCGTAAGCTTTTAGCGCTTCGCGCTCGCTGCCGTACTTTTGGGTGAGGGCTGCCAGCATGTGTACGCCGTAATCAATATTGAAAGCGGGATCCAGAAGCTGTCGGGTAGTGGGGCGAGAGGCAAAGCATGGACCGCTGCCGCACATAAAACTGGCGGCAATGCCGTCGCTGGGCATCACCTGCAGCAGGCCAACTGCCCCGGAGGCAGAGATCACGCCAACCTGGCCGCCGCTTTCTTGCAGCATGACGGCCGCGATCAATTGAGCGGGAACATTGTATTTTTGAGCGGCTTGTTCGATGAGATTGCACCAGTTCGAAATCGAATCCGGCAGGCTCAGACTGCAATTTGCTGAAAGGGCACTCTGAGCCTCTGATTGGGTTGTAGAGGCTGCCGGGGTGGCGGCAGCGACTGTTTGTGTGGCAGTGAGCAGGTGGGCGATCAGGACCAGTACAATGATACCGCTGATAATTCCGGGAATAAGGACTTTTTGCGGGGACATTATAGAACACTCCTTCTATTGAGGTTTTTCTATAATAGCACGTGTGTTCTAATATTGCAATATGATTGTCCACGAATTCCACGAATATTCACGAATTATTAAACTGAGGAGTGAAAAAAATGAGGGGTAATAAAAGAGGTACCCGCAGGTACCTCTTGGTTTGATAATTTATCTTTCCATGCTGACGACTTGGTGTTCCCACCGGTGCCAGCCGTTGAAACGTTCGTCCATGATCTTTTTGCCTTCACCGGGGTTGGGCTGACCGATCAACTCCAGGTCAGCGTCGATCATGATGCGTACCAACTCGTGGAACTTGACTTTTGGCTTCCAGCCAAGCTGAGTATTGGCTTTGGTGGGGTCAGACATCAAATAATCCACTTCAGTGGGGCGGAAGTAACGGGCATCAATCTCTACATATTTGTGCCAGTCGAGGCCGACATAACCAAAGGCTTCGTCCAGGAATTCACGAACAGTATGCGATTCTCCGGTGCCGACCACGAAGTCATCCGCGGTTTCGCGCTGCAGCATCATCCACATGGCCTCGACGTATTCAGGGGCATATCCCCAGTCGCGCAAAGAATCGAGATTGCCCAGATACAGGTGATTTTGTGTCCCGGCTTTGATGGATGCCACCGCGCGGGTGATCTTGCGCGTGACAAAGGTTTCACCGCGGCGTGGGCTTTCGTGGTTGAAGAGGATGCCGTTGCAGGCAAACAAGTTGTAGCCTTCGCGGTAGTTGCGGGTCACCCAGTAGGAATAAACCTTGGCGGCAGCATACGGACTGCGCGGTTCAAAGGGGGTCAATTCGTTCTGCGGGGGATTGGCACTGCCGAACATTTCGCTGGTGGAAGCCTGATAAAAACGTTCCGGAAAACCGGAGCGGCGGATGGCTTCAAGAATACGGATCGTGCCGAGGGCATCCACTTCACCGGTATATTCCGGCATGTCAAAGCTCACGCGCACGTGACTTTGCGCCGCCAAGTTGTAGATCTCATCTGGACGCACATTGTAGATGACATTAACAAGACTTTCGATGACGGATACATCCCCGTAATGCAGGTAGAGTTTTACATCTTGACCGTTGCGGTGAGGGTCATGATAGATGTGGTCGATGCGGCGGGTGTTGAATGTGCTGGCACGGCGAATGATGCCGTGGACCTCATAACCTTTGGAGAGTAATAATTCGGCAAGATACGAACCATCCTGTCCGGTAATTCCTGTGATCAGAGCCTTTTTCACTGAGCTCCTCCATTCTATATTGGGTGTTGATTTTAACTTTCGAATAAGTATAACCATTGAAATCTGGACTGTCAATTAAATTAACTCAACCAAGGGTTCTGGTTTTAACGAAAAAA
>PMIV01000189.1 GCA_003158355.1 Anaerolineaceae bacterium | reverse complement strand
TGCGGTTGGAACGAGTCTATTTGTGGACATGATCACTCCGCTCTTTGTGGCCTGGTCTTATTACCGGCGCGGCAATGTCAATTTGAAATCAGGTCTGTGGTTGGCAGTCGGGGCGGTAGTTGGGGCGCAGGCAGGTGCATCCGTTGCCAACAATGCCCTTTCCAGTGATTTGATGGGGGATGGCTTTGTCTTTTTCATGTTCTTGATGGCAATCTCCATGTGGATCAAAAGTGCTCGTCCCCCGCGTGAAATGAGCGAATATCCGCTGGCTGAAATGAACACCAGGAACCGCCTGATCACCCTGGGCATCGGCCTGGTATTAGGGCTGATCAGCGGTTTGTTTGGTGCCGGGGGAGGCCTCATGTTCTTGTTGGTTCTGATGATTGTCTTGAAGTTCCCGACACATATGGCGATCGGAACGTCCTCACTCATCATGGCTATCACTGCGGCGTCAGGGACATTGGGTTATGCCCTGCATGGGAATGTAGATTTTTCTACCGGGATAATTTTGACGGTTGCAGCAATTATCGGAGGCTTATTGAGCGCGCGGTTGGCCAATAAAGTCTCGGAAAAAGTACTGACCAGAATTGTCGGGGCTGTTTTTGCCGCTCTGGGAATTGCTATGATTTTCTTGCATTAATTAACCACTTTTGTTGGTCTGAGTATCAACCGATTGCATATTGAAGAGCAATCGGCTGTTTGTGGTTAATATTTTCTCTTTGCAAATGTCTTGGATAGAATTCCACCTAAAAAGGAATTTATTGATAGACGATCCTCAGTCGTGAATGGGGAGGCACAATGAATTCAAATGAAACTGCTTATTGAAAATAATGGTAGATTGATTTTCTCTATATCGCGTGTGAGGATAATAACAGCGGTCCCTTGATTCGGAACCGCTGTTTCGGACATCGCTTTAACTTTACTCCAATTCGAACGCGCCGGTATAAAGCTGATAATACTTGCCCTTTTCTTCGATCAACTGGTGGTGATCGCCGCGCTCGATGATCTTGCCGTGTTCGAGCACCATGATGACGTTAGAGTTTTGCACGGTGGAAAGACGGTGAGCGATCACAAATACCGTGCGGCCCTTCATCAGGCTGTCCATGCCCTTCTGCACAAGGGCTTCGGTGCGGGTATCGATGCTGGAAGTGGCCTCGTCCAAGATCATCACCGGGGGATTGGCGACTGCGGCTCTGGCAATGGAAAGAAGCTGCCTTTGCCCCTGCGAAAGGTTAGCACCGTCGCCGGTGAGCAGCGTCTGGTAGCCCTGCGGTAGGCGGCTGATGAAGTTGTCTGCGTTGGCCAGTTTGGCCGCTTCGATCACTTCCTCATCAGTGGCATCCAGTTTGCCGTAACGGATATTTTCCATCACTGTGCCGGTGAACAGGTTGGTGTCTTGCAAGACCATACCCAGGGAACGGCGAAGATCATCTTTCTTGATCTTGTTGATATTGATACCGTCATAGCGGATCTTTCCATCGGCGATTTTGTAGAAGCAGTTAAGCAGGTTTGTAATAGTGGTTTTCCCTGCACCGGTCGGCCCCACAAAGGCCACTTTTTGACCCGGTTTGGCAAACAGGGAAATGTCTGTGAGCACCGGTTTACCGGGTTCGTATTCAAAATTGACATCAGCAAAGCGTACATCACCGGTAACCCGGGTCAAAGTGACGGTGCCATCGGTGTGTGGATGTTTCCACGCCCACAGGCCGGTGCGTTCAGGGGTTTCAACTAATTTGTCTTTCACCAGTCTGGCATTGACCAGGGTCACATAGCCTTCGTCTGTTTCGGATTGCTCATCCAACAACTCAAAGATGCGGTCCGCGCCGGCCAGTGCCATGACTACGGAGTTGAGCTGCTGTGAAACCTGGTTGATTGGCATGGTAAAACTCTTGCTCAATTGCAAAAAGCTGGCGATTGCGCCAAGCGACAAACCTCCTATACCATTGATCGCCAGGATGCCGCCGACAATGGCAACGAGCACGTATTGCAGATTGCCCAGGTTGCCCATGATCGGGCCGAAGATGTTGGCGAACTTATTGGCTTCAGTAGCGTAACCGCACAACTGTTCATTTAGCACATTAAAATTCTTCTCAGTTTCTTCTTCGTGGCAGAATACTTTCACAACTTTTTGCCCGTTGATCATCTCTTCGATGTACCCGTTCAGAGTACCCAGAGATCGCTGTTGCTTGACAAAGTATTTAGCCGATTTACCCCCGACCGTTTTGGTAACTATAAACATGGCCCCAACGAAAAGGAGAACCACTAAAGTGAGATGAATACTGATGGCAAGCATACCGCCGAACACAGCCACAATAGTGATCACAGAGGAAAACATTTGCGGGATGCTTTGCGAGATCATCTGGCGCAGTGTATCAGCATCATTTGTGTACCGGCTCATCAAGTCGCCGAAACTGTGAGTATCGAAATACTTGATCGGCAGTGTTTGCATATGAGCAAACATGTCATCGCGGATCTTTTTGAGGATGCCCTGGGCAATCACAACCATTAGGCGGTTGTAGATGAATGTAGCCAGAATGCCAAACAGGTAAATTACTGCCATGATCAAGATGGCCTTGGCCAGACCATCGAATACCGGGTGTGTTTGCTTGAGCAAGGGAGTGATATAAGAATCAATCAACGTCTTGAGAAACAACGAGCCGATTACTCCAGCAACCGCGCTGATAATGATGCAAAAGAGAACCAGGAGGAATTGGACTTTGTAAGTGCCGCTGAGGTAGGATAAGAGCCGTTTAACTGTGTCTCCGTTGATCTTTCTACCCCGTTCTTCGTACCCTTTTGGTAAATTACTTGGCATACGACCTGGACCCATACCCATATTATTTTCCTCCTTTCGTCTGAGATGTGTAAACTTCTTGATAAATCGGATTCTCGCGTAATAGTTGAGCGTGTGTTCCGATTGAGTTGATCTTCCCGCCGTCCATAACGATAATCTTATCGGCATCTTCGATGGAGGAAATTCGTTGGGTGATGATAAATTTAGTCATATCTGGAATTTCTTCGCGGAAGGTTTTACGGATCAGTGCATCCGTGTTAGTGTCCACCGCGCTGGTGGAGTCGTCAAGGATCAATATCTTGGGATTCTTCAACAGGGCTCGTGCGATGCACAGGCGCTGTTTCTGTCCACCAGAAAGGTTGGAGCCTCCCTCCTCAAGGAGAGTGTCATATCCATTCGGAAAATTTCGGATAAAACCGTCGGCTTGAGCCATTTTGCAGGCACGTGTCATCTCTTCATCATTGGCATCGGCTTTGCCCCAACGCAGGTTTTCTTTGATCGTCCCGGTGAACAATATGTTCTTTTGCAGCACCATAGCCACTTCCTGGCGCAGGGATTCGATATCGTAATCGCGTACGTCCACGCCGCCTACGGTCACTGCTCCAGCGCTGACATCATAAAGCCGCGGGATCAATTGCACGAGGCTGGTCTTGGAACTGCCGGTACTTCCCAGAATTCCCACGGTTTCACCCGACTGAATATCCAGGTCGATATCACTGAGACAAAGCTTTTTCGCGTCTTTTGCATAACTGAAGTTCACGTTCTTGAAGCAAACCGCGCCGTTTTTCACACTTTTTACCGGGTTTTCTGGATTAGCCAGGTCGCTTTTCTCATCGAGTACCTGCACAATTCTTTCTGCTGATGCCCGGGAGATAATAATGATCACAAATACCATCGACAGCATCATCAGGCTCATGAGAATTTGCATCGTATACGTGAACATGCTGACCAAATCGCCTTCCGTCATGGCCGAGCCGACGATCAATTTGGCGCCGAACCATGAGATCAAGAGCATGCATGTGTACATGGCAAATTGCATCAACGGGCTGTTGAATGCCAGGATTTTTTCAGCATATGAAAAATCCTTGAAAATGGTATTTGAGATATTGAAGAATTTCTCTTTTTCGTGCTCTTCCCGTACATAGGATTTCACGACGCGGAT
>PMIV01000129.1 GCA_003158355.1 Anaerolineaceae bacterium | reverse complement strand
GCCAAAACGTCCCGCCAGTTCCGGGAACTCGGTGGCTTCAACCATATCCGCGCTCACCCACTGGCTCTCCAGGGCCATCTGGTGCGCCAGGATCACTGCCTGCGGGCAATACGGGCAGGTGGGGGTGACAAATACTTGCAGCTTGAGCGGCTGCTGCAGCCCGGCCAGGTAGGTACGCGTTTCCGGCTGCAGCCCTGAATCGCGACTCGAAACCAGCACCAGGTCGTTCACAAAAGAGGCAAACTCATGTCCGCTGGGAATGCCGTAAAAGCGGATGCCGTAATCAATGATCTGATCCTTCTCCTTGCCGGCCAGAATGAAGACCGGCGAGTCTTCCAGGTGGTAGAGCTCACGTTCCGCTTTATTTTCATTAAAATCATAAACACTGAGATGAAGCTTCTCGGAAAGGCCGGTGACCTCGCTCAATAGCTGTTCGATTTCCGCGCAGTACTCACAATTCTCTTTGTTGCCGAAGAAGATCACTTCCACCGGCTCTTTGAGATCCATAAAGAGTTTTTTTACCTGTCCCTGCACATTTTCATCCAGTAAGTTTTCCATATAACCTCTAATTTGATAGAATGATCGTTTTGTCAATCAATTAACCGCCCTGATTCGCTCTAGCGCTAAAGTTTCTCGCGAGCCAAAACGTTTTAACGAAGCAGTTGAATTAATTGGCATACTGAATAGATGCAGAATCGCCAGGGAAGTTACATTATTTCAGAAAATCATCCAGAGAAAGAGCTGAAAACAAACGTTTTTTGGCTTCTGCGGGCAGAGCCTGGCCATTTTCTTCGTCCTGATACAGTTCAATGGTGCGTTTGAGGGTATTCACGACCACGGTACAATTGGTGCAGCCTTCCATGTGCTCTTCCAACTGTTTGCAGAGTTCCGGATCCAGTTCTCCATCAATATATTCTGAGATCTGCTGCAGGTAATCGTGGCAGTGATCTTGATCCTTATTTTTGATCGGCATGATTCAGCCTTTCTCCAAAATAAACCGACAGTTCTTCGCGCAATTTCAAGCGCGCCCGCAGCAAACGGGTCTTCACGTTATCCACACTGATGCCCATGATCGAAGCTGTTTCTTCGCCCGAAAGTCCTTGCACGTCACGCAGCAGGAAAGCAGTTCGCAGACCCACGGATAAGTGCTGAATGGCTTCATCCAACTTTTTGCGCGTCTCTGTGTTCATCAATTCAGGCTCCGGAATGCAGCACCAGTCAACCAGCTCTTTGGGAGAATCCAGTTCATCGTCGTCGTCGATCTCGACAAGCTGAATCTGTGGTTTGCGCTTGCGGATCAACATGAGCGCTTCGTTGGTGGCAATGCGGAACAACCAGGTCTTGAGCGAGGAACGGCCCTCAAAAGCAGGGAGCGCAGCGAAGGCCTTGATGTAAGTCTCCTGCAAAATGTCTTCGGCGTCCTGCTCGTCATTGAGGATGCGCAATAACAGCCCGTATAGCTGCGGCGAGGTCTCTTCCACCAACCCGGCAAAGGCTTCACGATCCTGCGCGCGTAACAATTGCAGGGATCGATCTGCTGAAGAGCTTGCTGCCTTAGTCAATTAGATGTATTCCTGCAAGAAAGGTAACATCACGAAAGCGGCCAGGTGGGGTTCACGTCCAGATCGAGCGGGTCGCGCTGACCCTGAATGTAATGGTAGTATCCGGCTGCACCGATCATGGCGGCGTTATCCGTGCACAAGTTCAAGGGCGGAATATGCACCGCAAATTCTTGCTGGTTGAGGAAAGCGTCGCGCAGGACGCGGTTGGCACTGACACCGCCGGCCACGACAATCTCTTTGACGCCGTATTCCCGCGCCGCTTTCATGGTTTTGGTGAACAGGGTATCGACCACGGCAGCCTGAAAACTGGCCGCCAGGTTATTGACCGGTAAGATGCGGTTCTCAGTTTCCAGTTTGCGCACCTCGCGTAAAACGGCGGTCTTCAAACCGCTGAATGAGAAGTTCCAGGTGCCGTCGAGGCGTGCGCGCGGGAAGGTGAAGGCTTCGGGGTTGCCTTCGACAGCGGCTTTCTGCACCGAGGGTCCGCCGGGATAGGGCAGACCGATCAGGCGCGCCACTTTATCAAAGGCTTCGCCAGCAGCATCATCCAGAGTAGCCCCCAGACGCTGATAATGCAAATGATCCGTGATCAGGTTCAATTCTGTATGACCACCCGAAACCAGCAGCGCCAGGATCGGAAAGACCGGTGCCGGCGGCGGGTTCGGGGTATCCTGCGGGTAAACCCAGGCAGAGTAAATGTGGCCTTCCAGGTGGTTGATGCCGATGAGAGGCAGTCCGCGCCCATATGCCAGCCCCTTGGCGGCATTCAGCCCCACCACCAAAGACCCGGCCAGACCCGGCCCGCGCGTGACCGCGATGGCATCGATATCCGCCAGGCTCATATGAGCCTGTTCCAGTGCCTGATCCAAAACGGCATAGATGGTGCGCACGTGCTGGCGTGAAGCCACTTCCGGGAAAACCCCACCGTATTTCATGTGAATGGCAATTTGCGTGGCGACAATGTTCGAGATCATGACGCGGCCATTTTCAATGACCGAAGCTGCAGTTTCATCACAGGAAGACTCGATACCAAGAATCCTGACTTTATTTAGATCGGAAGGTTTATTTTTGATGTCCATGTTTTTTCTCTACTTTGATTTTACCGGTAAAATGAGGTCTTTGGGGTAATCCGCCAGCATCTCAAATTTTCCATCCGGGGTCACCTGCCAGGTGTCTTCGATGCGTACGCCCATACCCTTGTCGGGATAATACAGGCCGGGTTCAAGAGTAAAGACGGCTCCCGGAGCCAAAATATCCGAAGAGGATACGTTTGCCGCCGAGGCCCAGGGTTTTTCGTGGATATTAAGCCCGACGCCGTGGCCGATGCTGTGGACATAGCCCACCTCGGTTGTGGGGGTATGCAGCAGAGTAGGGTGCCCCTGCGCTTCAAATAACTCGCAGGTGCGGGTTTGATATTGGCCGAAAGGCGCGTTCACCTTTAATTCAGAAGCAATAGCGTCGTAGACGCTCTTCACCTGTTCATACAAACGCAGTTCAGCATCCGGTGCGTAACCCAGGCACCAGGTGCGGGTAAAATCGTAGAAATAGCCGCCCTGGGCTTCGCAGGGGAAAATATCATAGACGATGGTCTGCCCCAGGCGCATCGGGTCGCTGGCGGTACCGGTGGAATGCGGGACACCGGCATCACTGCCGATGGCAAAAATGGTGCCTTCCGGGTTTTCGACCCCGGCTTCGGCCAGCCACAGATTGATCTTGTTCTTGACCTCGCCGATCGTCAGCGGGGAGCCATCCGGGTGCACCAACGTCTCCTTCTCGGCCTTGAAGCCGGTCAGGTAGTCGGCAGTGCGCGCCACCACCGATACGGTGACTTTGCCCATCTGGCGGATATGTTCGATCTCGTCCGCGTCCTTGGTCATCATGGCAGTGAGCAAGATCTCATCCTGGATGAAACCCTGGAATTGCAGACCGGGCATCCTCTGCTGCAAGCGGGTGAAAACAGAATACATGGCGCCGATCTCGTTGTTGCCGTAGATGGCCACCCGGCCGGAGCTAATGCCCAGGTCGGTGAACATCTTTTGGTAGCGCAGAGCAATGGCATCTACATGGTTATTGTGAGTCTCTTTGAACAATTGCTGAATCGGGTACTTCGAATAGCTGATCGTTTTCAGCCCGGTCTTGACTGCTTCGTCGCGTTCCATCGGGCCGTGAAAGAGCACGGCGCCCTGGCCGCGTTTCTTGATCACATCCGCGTTGGTGATGTGGCCGCCCCCAGTGATGTAGACCATCGCCGGGTTGTGCTGCGCCGGTCCGTTGACCAGTAAAACATCGATATCGTGTTCTTTCATCAAACGATCAAGATCTGATTTCATTAAAAGTCCTTTGAAGCCTGCGCATTGGGGAAATGGCGCTTTTCTGAAAGCGATTGCTGATGCAATGTGGGCTCTATTCTTCGCTAGGATCAGGGGCAAACGGGCCGCCTGGACTACTCTTCAGTCTTATCTGAGGTAAATCGGCTGCCTGTGGCCTGGATTACTCTTCAGTGTTATCTGTCGAGAACCGGTTATCTGTGGCCTGGGCTACTCTTCAGTGCTGTCTGAAGTGAATCGGCTACGTTCGCGCCAGCGCAGCAGGAATTCGATCATGGCAAAACCGACCAACAAAAATATGCCAGTGGCAAAATTCAAGACCTTGCCAAAACGCAGCCAGGTCAACAAATCTACGTACAGACTAAAGAATAAAGCTTCGCGCAGCAGCACGCTGGCCTGGGCCGGCGGATTGCTGGGAAAGCGCAGGTTGAGATAATAGGCAGCCGGTAAAGCCAGGCCGCTGCAGGCCAGGGTGATCAGAAAGAAGAGCAGCCAGCGCGGACCCAGGGTAGGCACGGTCAGAGTGAAAAGCAGCACCAGCCCCACCACGCCAACCACAAACAGCAAAATGCTGGTGATGAGTATTGCATTAAATGACGAGCGTCCTTTGGTTTCCACTGGTCAGGCCTTTCTTCACAATCTGCGTTTGTATTTCATTTATTATATCGCGTCCAATTGGGCCTATAGGGGCAATTCATGAATTGCCCTTACGAATCGATTCGTTTTAGAAAAATATCGAGAACGAATAAAACGAATCGGTTCGCGCCATTCTATCACCCAATAATAACGGGAGGGGGAAAATAATGGATGTTGACAAATTACACGTCTTAAAAGGCGAAATGAATCTATTCAAATTCAATTCGAAACAATTCTTTTACGCACATGGCTCTGAAAAACAGAGGCAGACGCACGCGGGGACGTGTGAAAACCATTTTATGCAAACAAAGAATATACCTGATAATACTCAGGGTTTGTGATTTAAGGGATAACTATTCTTTTTCGCGCTTTAGACCCAAATTTCCCGCTTCTGATTCATGAAGTTTTCTCACCGATTGATTATAACATTTATGTTCTATTTGTCAGAACAATACAACCTTAAGACCTTCTGACAAGTAAATTTTACAGTTTACAAAGGTTATAGGAACGATGCGATATTTGGTGTTGAAGCTCTCGGTAAAATATCTGTACCAGAAGTGTTTAATAATAATTTGGCTAAGCTTTTCCTTCTAAACAAATACTATTTATATTTAATCAGATGTAAGGAAACGTAACACAATAATCAGATTTTGAAAATTATCGATAAAGAATTATGCGGAATAATAAAAAACAATGCTACACTTATAAATGATTGGTTAATTTTTTCATCGGGTTTGCGTTAAATTGATAGAAAAATTATTTAACATAGTGCTTTGATTCATAAGGTGTTCTTAACTCTAAGGAAAACGCTTTGTCAGAAAAAATTCGTCTTACCTTCGTTGACATAACAGGAAGCAAGCATGCAGATGTTATTCTCAATGCTAAACTGACAGCAACCGAAATTATACAAAAATTAATTGACAATGACTTTCTTGCAAAGCTTGAAAGTGGCGTTGTGTATGTTTTACAAGTAAAAGGTACTAGTAAAACTATTCAACCAAATCAATCAATGGATTCGGCTGGAGTTCAGAATGGTGATATTTTAGTTGTGGGTTCAATGACTAGGGGTGGTGGTATCCAAACTGATTTACCAGATGATATTGCTTTAAAACAACTCGAGGATTTGAATGTAAAAATATCGAATGGCAATCGAATTGGCAAAGATGATATTGAGAAATTAAGACAACAGATAGACCGCATGGAACTGTACTTAAACCCTTCAATACCTTTAATAATTCCTGAACCCCAAGACTTAGCAGTCCACCTTGTGAAAGCAGATTTATTGAATATTATGGAAGACTATCGTTCAGATGAAAATAAGTGGTATTCGACAGCATGGGCATTTATTGGGGCAATTCTTGGGGTTATTGTAAATTGGTTAACAGCGCAAACTTTTTCGATATCGATACCTGCTATTGTATTAATCGTTGTTTTTGGTATAGTCGCTCTCCTAAGCTGGGTCTCAGCTAAAAATTATGGAAAGCGAGCAAAGGAATTGAAATCAGATATGTTGTTTGATTATGGCAAAACACAAATGAATGCAAAAAAAGAATCTCGCCAAACAAAAGCGGGCTAACAAATCGCACAGTGGACAGGGGAGATTCTACCGCTTTTTAAGCATTATTCCGACTCTTTTTTATTCTGCTCCCACGCATTGTCCATACTAAACCACTTGCTATTAACTACACTGTTAATTAATAAGGCATGTTGCCTCTGATCTTAGTCATTTATTCCGTATCTAGGTCACCATTTTTATCTCTGCTGGTGACAGCATTCATTATTACTGGACGACATCATCCTCGTGATATCAGCACAAAAATAAAATCATTGGTGGAAATTTCCATTATTCTTTTGCTATTTTTAGAATGTAATATGCAAGCCAGAAAAATTAAAGGGAAAAGCGGCGTCAGCAACAAGCTGGTTAAGTGGTTCTTCCAATGTTTAAGGGGCACAGGTTCTGGATATAACATTATTTATTCATTTATCATATTTTCAATTTGGATGGAAATTATGAGCAAAATCCTCGATAACAATAACTATCATAATGATAAAGGATTTCTGGGCCAACAATAATGTTATAACCAGAAGTTCCAAAATTTATTGCGCATAATTCATCATCTTCTTGAACTGAATATTTCGCCAAAACACCATGGCTCCCTGTGTTTTGGTTTAAAGTGCCTACTTTTTCGCCATTGATTATTAACGATGAACCAGCTATACCCGAAAACCATATGTAATCAGATACTTTTCCAGCTTTTCCACATCCATTTGGGCTTCCATTTAACATGGAAATTTGCTTGAAGTAAAAGTCTAAATCGGATTGCTTATATTCAGCCATCCCATCAGATGATTCAACGGATGCAAATATTCCTGACCCAGCTGATTTATTATTATGTTTATAGGAAAGTTCGGAAGTTCTTATTAGTGAAACAAAGGCTGGTTCAATTATCGGGGATTGAGTAGAAATTGTTAATTGGGGAGTATCTGTTGACAAAGGAGGTAATTTAGTCAATTGAGTCGTTGTTGAGGTGGGTTCAAGAACAGTGCTTGAACAAAAACCAAAAAACGATGTTTGGGTTTTTGAATAATAGTAATAATCTTTTATTATTAAAAAACCACCCAATAAAAATAAAAATAAACATACACAAACAAAATATACTAATGTTTTTCCGTCAAACAATTTTTGAAGAACAATAAAAATACCTGCACCAATGAGAGCAATAGCCGCAACTATAATTGCAATGAAAGCTCCAATTTCTAATCCATATAAAAAGCACATATTAACTTCCCCCTCTGCTAAGAAATGAATGTATTCTACATCAAAAAGTTAGTTTAACCTATTCATACTTTTCTGGCAAGCCATTTATTGTTTTGTGTTTATTGTTTTGACCGTCTCGAGGCTGACGGGAACGGGGAAAATGCAAGTTGGTTAGGCTGTTTTACAAAAGAAGCAATCCTTAACTTGTTTTGCAGGATTATTTTGGGGATTGCCCTGATGGAGCCGGGGCAGGATTACTGATAGTACTGGTACGGGTCGCCCCAAAAAATATGGGTCTCGCGATGACAAAAGAAGGGCTTTTATGGTAAAATTTTATTATTAAGGGTGAGCAAATGCTCACCCGCTCATCCAGAGAGGTGGAGGGACCGGCCCCGTGATACCTCGGCAACCGCTGCAACCAGCAGGTGCCAAATCCGGCAGAGCTCCGTAATAGGAGTATCCTGGAAGATGAGAGCTAGAGCCTTTGCGCACTGCCTCTCAATTCTGGAGAGGCATTTTTAATCCACATCGAAAGAGACCACAGGAGGATTCTTATGACCCGAAACTATACCAACCGTACTTACCTCGATGCAATGGCAAGCAAAGTGATGGTCTTCGATGGCGCAATGGGAACCAATTTACAACTTAAAAATTTGTCCGCTGCCCAATTCGGCGGCGAAAGAACCGCCGGCTGCAACGATTACCTGGTGCTCACCTATCCGCAAGCGGTCGAAGACGTGCACCGCTCCTTTTTGGAAGTGGGCGTGGATGTGATCGAAACCTGCACCTTCCGTGCCAACCGCCTGACCCTCAAGGAATACGGGCTAGCTGATAAGGTGACCGAGATCAATGTGGCAGCCGCCCGTCTGGCGCGACGTCTGGCCGACGAGTACACGCAGAAGAGCGGGCAAAAACGCTTCGTGGCCGGGTCCATCGGGCCATCGGGCAAGCTGCCTTCCATGAAAGACCCGGAGCTCTCGAACATCACCTTTGACGAATTAAAAGACATCTTCCGCGAGCAAGCCAGCGCACTGCTGCAAGGCGGCGTGGATCTGCTGCTGATCGAGACCTCGCAGGATATTTTGGAGGTGAAAGCGGCTATTTTGGGCCTTGTCGAAGCCGGTGAGCAAACCGGCATCGTTGTGCCGATCCAGGCCCAGGTGACGCTGGATACCACCGGGCGCATGCTGCTGGGTACCGACATCACCGGCGTGCTGGCCATCCTCGAAGCGCTGCCCATTGACGTAATCGGCCTCAACTGCTCCACCGGGCCGGACCTGATGCGCGAACCGATCGCTTTCCTGGGTCAGAACTCGTCGCTGCCGGTATCGTGCATCCCCAATGCCGGTTTGCCGTTGAACGTGGACGGGCAGGCCGTTTACCCGCTGGAACCGGAGCCCTTCGCCAAAAGTCTATTCGACTTTGCCCAGAAGAACGGTGTGCGCGTAGTGGGCGGCTGCTGCGGTACCACCCCGGCGCATTTAAAAGCCCTCATCGAGAAGCTCAAAACCCTGGACCCAAGCGAACCCGAAAAACACCACACCCCGGTACTGGCTTCGTCCATCCAGGCGCAGCCCATTTTACAGGAACCCAAGCCGTTCTTAATCGGCGAACGCCTGAACACACAGGGCAGCCGCAACTTCAAGAAGATGGTGCTGGCCGATGATTACGATGCCATCCTCACCCTGGCCATGCAGCAAGTAGAAAGCGGTGCACACGGGCTGGACCTGTGTGTGGCCCTGACCGAACGCGCCGATGAGCTTGAAAACATGAAGCGCTTGATCAAAACAATCGCGCCGGTCATCCGGCTGCCGCTGGTGATCGACACCACCGAGCTGGACGTGCTCGAAGCNNACTGCCGAGCGCAAGCTCGAAGTCGCCAAACGCCTTTATACCATTGCCGTGGATGAACACGGCCTGCGCCCGGAAGACCTGGTTTATGACGCGCTCACCTTCACCCTGGCTACCGGCTCAGAAGAGTTCAGCAACTCCGCTGTTGAAACCATTGAAGGCATCCGCCGCATTAAAGCCGAGATTCCCGGCACATTTACCTCGCTGGGCGTGAGCAACGTTTCTTTCGGATTGGCTCCCAACGCGCGCGGCGTGATCAACAGCGTGATGCTGCACCACTGTGTACAGGCAGGGCTGGATATGGCCATCGTCAATCCGGCCACCATCACCCCCTTTGCCGAAATCCCGGAGGTCGAGCGCACCCTGGCCGAAGACCTGATCTTTAACCGCGCTCCCGACGCGCTGCAAAAATTGATCGAACACTTTCAGACGGCCGGCCCGGCTGAAGAGAAGAAAGACGCTCAGCAAGAAATGCTCAAGGGGCTCACTCCAGATGAACGCCTGCACTGGAAGATCGTGCACCGCTACAAAGACGAGGTCGAAGCTGACATCGATACCCTGGTCGCCTCCATCCCCGCCGGACCCGAGCGGCAGGAGCGCGCCGTTTGGGTGCTGAACAAGGTGCTNNGTGGCCCACCTGGAAACCTATCTGGAACGCAAGGAAGGCACCAGCAAGGGCAAACTGGTGCTGGCCACCGTCTACGGCGACGTGCATGATATTGGCAAGAACCTGGTCAAAACCATCCTTTCCAATAACGGCTACGAGGTCATCGACCTGGGCAAGCAGGTACCTGCCGAGACCATCATCAGCAAGGCCGTGGAAGTGAACGCCGATGCCATTGGTCTGAGCGCGCTGCTGGTGAGCACCAGCAAGCAAATGCCGCTGGTGATCAACGAACTGCAGCGGCGCGGATTGAAGTTCCCCGTCCTCATCGGCGGCGCGGCCATCAATGAACGCTTCGGTCGGCGCATTTTATGCACTGATGCTGATGAGCTCTACGCTCCCGGCGTATTTTATTGCAAAGATGCCTTCGAAGGCCTGGCTGCTATGGAAGCGCTTTCTGACCCCGAAACCCGCGCGGCCGCCTTGCAGAAGATCAAAGAAGAATCCGAATTCGAATTCAGCCGCAGCTTTTCCTCAACTCCTGCTGAAGTAAATACAAAAAAATCCACAGTCAGCCCGGCACCTTTTATTCCGCAGCCTGCACAATGGGGCGTGCACGTGGTTCAGCAAATGCCGCTCGAAGCGGTCTTCAAACATCTGGCCAAGAACGATCTGTTCCGCCTCTCGTGGGGAGCGAAAAATACTCACGGTGAGGAATGGGTAAAACTGCTAGCCGAATACGAAGCACGCCTGGCTGCCATGTGCAAGCAGGCCATCGCCGAAAAATGGCTCAATCCGCGCGGCGTATACGGCTTCTGGCCCGCCCAGGTGGAAGGCGAAGACCTGCTCGTTTACGACCCGGCTACCCTGAAGGCTGCCAAACCCAGCGTGCTGGCGAAATTCCATTTTCCGCGCCAGAAAGCCCAGGAGAATCTCTCGCTGGCCGATTACTTCATGCCGGTCGAATCCGGCAAGATGGATACCGTGGCCTTCCAGGTCGTCACCGTGGGGCAAGCTGCCACCGACCGCTTTGACCGCTTACAGGCTGCCGGTGATTACAGCGAAGCCTACTTCACTCACGGTCTGGCAGTCCAGACCGCCGAAGCCGCGGCCGATTATCTGCACGAACACGTGCGCCGCGAAATGGGCATCCCCGCAGGCCAGGGTAAACGCTATTCCTGGGGCTACCCGGCCATTCCGGAACTCGAAGACCATACCCGCGTTTTCCAGCTTTTGCCGGCAGAAAAAGAATTGGGCATGCATCTGACGTCGGCTTACCAAATGGTGCCGGAGCAATCCACTGTGGCTATCATCATCCACCACCCCGAAGCCAAGTATTTCAATACCGGCGAATCACGAGTTGAACAATTAATGAAAGGCTAAGCATGTCTGAGAAATACACTTTCAAAGAACTGCTCGCCTCTGGCAAACCGGTCATTTCCGACGGTGCCATGGGTACCCTGCTGCACGAACGCGGGGTAAAAATCGACAGTTGCTTTGATGCCCTCAATCTGAGCCAACCGGCACTGGTAGCCGAAGTCCACCGCGATTATATCGAAGCGGGCGCCCAGATGATCCAGACCAACACGTTTGGCGCCAACCGCTTTAAGCTGGGTCAGCACGGTCTGGCCGACAAAGTAGTCGAGATCAATGGCGCCGGGGTCGACCTGGCGCGTAAGGTGATCTTGGCCTCATTCAAGAATATCCTCATTGCCGGTGATGTCGGCCCGCTGGGAGTGCGCCTGGCGCCTTTTGGCCGTGTGCAGCCCGAACAGGCTTTCGCCGCTTTTACTGAACAAATTAGCGCACTGGTCAATTCCGGGGTAGATCTGCTCATCCTGGAAACCTTTGCAGATGTCTACGAAATCGTCGAAGCCATCAAAGCCGCCAGGTCGGTGGCTCCGCAGTTGCCGGTGATCGCTTCCATGACCTTTACCCGCGATAACCGCACCCTGCTGGGGGATAACCCCGCCAAGGTAGCTCACCGCATCCATGCCGCGGGAGCGGACGTGATCGGCATCAACTGCTCCGGCGGCCCTAACCAACTGCTCAGCCTGCTCAAACAGATGCGCGAAGCGGTGCCTGACGGCGTTTTTTCGGTCATGCCCAACGCCGGCTGGCCGCAGCAAGTGGAAGGCCGCATCATGTACCCGGCCGGCCCGGAGTATTTTGGCGGTTATGCCCTGTCTTTCTGGCGCGAAGGCGCCAGCGTCATCGGCGGCTGCTGCGGTACCACCCCGGCCCACATTGCTTCCATTGCCAGCGCCGTCAACACCACCCGACCCGAATCACTGCAAAAAGTGGAATTGAGCGCCGCTAAAAAACTTGCCGCTACCGATGAAAGCGAGCAAATTCCGCCCACGCAGTTGGCTACAAAACTGAGTGAAGGCAAATTCGTCACCGCCGTTGAGATGGATCCGCCGCGCGGCTTGACCACGCAAAAACTGCTGGCAGGCGCCAGCCTGCTGGCCGAATCCGGTGCAGACGTGATCGATGTGGCTGACAGCCCCATGGCACGCATGCGCATGAGTCCGTGGGCAGTGTGTGAACTCATTCAGTGCAAAGTCGGTATCGAAACCACGCTGCATTTCCCCACCCGCGGCCGCAATCTGCTGCGTGTACAGGGCGACCTGCTGGCCTCCCATGCGCTGGACGTGCGTAACGTGTTTGTGGTGATGGGCGACCCCACTTCCATCGGGGATTACCCGGATGCTATGGATAATTACGACCTGGTTCCCTCTGGCCTCATCAAGCTCATCAAACAAGGTTTCAATTTGGGATTGGATCACTCGGGTACCGATATCGGCCAACCTACCAGCTTCTTTGTGGGCTGTGCGTTGAATCTCAACCCGCACGACGTCAACGAAGAGATCAAAAATCTGCGCCGCAAGCTGCGCGCCGGTGCCGATTTCATCCTGACCCAACCCATTTACGATATCGCTCACGTGCAGCAGTTC
Organism: Anaerolineaceae bacterium; assembly: GCA_003158355.1. Taxonomy (GTDB): domain Bacteria; phylum Chloroflexota; class Anaerolineae; order Anaerolineales; family Anaerolineaceae; genus UBA6107. Next base: position 1,745 of record PMIV01000129.1, on the reverse strand, counting down.
CTGCAGGCGTTCGAGCGCTCCGAAGGGATGAAACTGCCCATCCCGATGCTGGTGGGGGTGCTGCCGCTGGCCAGTCTGCGCCATGCCCATTTTCTGCAGCAAGAGGTGCCTGGCATCGATATTCCCGAAGCCGCCTTCCAGCGCATGTCTGCTGCCGGCGAACACGGGGCGGCAACCGGTGTGGCACTTGCGGTTGAGTTGGCACAGCAATTGAAAGACATCGCCCAGGGAATTTACCTGATGCCGGCCTTTGGCCGTTATGATCATGCAGCCGAGATCATCGAAGCGATTCAATAAAAGCTCGTTATTTCTTATGATTTATTGGAAGATGCGCAGAAGGTGAATTTTGTGCATCTTCTTTTTTTCTAGTACAATAAATGGGAGAGCAAGAGGATAAAATGCTTCTGACAATTGATATCGGCAACACCAATATTACCCTTGGCCTTTATCAAGGCGAAATCCTCAAGAAACACTGGCGTATGGCCACCAACCATGATCGTATGCCAGATGAATACGGCATTATGATTTTAGACCTGTTGGACCATTCCGAGGTTAAGAGCGGCGACCTTGAAGGTATCTGCATGGCTTCGGTTGTGCCCCCCCTCACCAGCCGGGTCATACAGGCCTGCAAAGATTATCTCCACCTTGATCCCCTCAACGTGACAGCAACTACTAACACCGGCGTGGATATTCTCATCGATGAACCCAAAGGTCTGGGCGCAGATCGCATCGTGGACGTTGTAGCCGTCAAGAAATATTACGGCGAACCTGCCTGCGTGGTGGATTTTGGTACCGCCACGACTTTTGATGCCATCGATGCCAACGGCGCCTACATTGGCGGAGCTATTGCCCCCGGCATCGGCATTTCAGCCGAAGCCTTGGTCAGGTTCACCGCCCAGCTTCCCAGGGTTGACCTGCAAGCCCCCCCCAGTGTGATCGGCAAGAATACCATCCATGCCATGCAATCCGGGCTGCTCTTCGGTTACGTTTCGATGGTCGAAGGTATGGTGATCCGCTTTGAAGAACTCCTCGGCCCAAAAATGAAAGTGATCGCCACCGGCGGTCTGGCAGAACTGGTTGCCAAACAAACCAGTGTTATTCAGATCACAGCCCCCTGGCTCACCCTCGATGGACTGCGCTTGATCTGGGAAATGAACAAATAATATGGCAAATCCTTATCTCAACAAACATATCGTTCTTGGAGTCACCGGTTCCGTGGCCGCCTACAAGGCCGTCGAATTGGCCTCGAAAATGACCCAGGCCGGTGCGCTGGTGGATGTGATTCTCACCGCAAGTGCGCTTCACTTTGTCTCCGCGCTGCAATTCCAATCTGTGACCGGACGCAAAGCCTACACCGATGCAGATCTTTGGGGCGGCGAAGCACATGTGGTGCACGTGAACTTGGGGCACACGGCCGATCTGCTGGTCATTGCCCCGGCCACTGCATCCACTATGGCCAAACTGGCCAATGGTATAAGTGACAACCTGCTCAGCGTTTCTGCACTGGCAGCCGGCTGTCCTTTACTGCTGGCTCCGGCAATGGATCTGGGCATGTATCAAAACCCGGCTACCCAGAAGAATGTGGCCCTGCTTAAAGAACGCGGAGTTCATTTCATTGGTCCGGTCGAAGGCCACCTGGCCTCCGGATTGAGCGGACTCGGCCGTTTCGAAGAACCTGCCAATATTCTGGCGCACGTTCGTTACTTATTAAGCCGCGGCGGACCCCTGCACGGCAAGCGTGTGGT
>PMIV01000094.1 GCA_003158355.1 Anaerolineaceae bacterium | reverse complement strand
CATCCGGTACCGGCTTTCCGCGCCACTGGCGCGCCAGCGGCACCAGCGAATCTTATAAAGATGTTGATTTTATTTCTGCATTGATCGACAAGATTTCAAAGAGCTATGCCATCGATCCAGCCCGGATTTATGCCAACGGGCACTCCAACGGCGGCGGCATGAGCTTTATGCTTTCATGCACCCTGGCGGACCGTATTGCCGCGGTGGGCAGCGTTTCGGGGGCTTACCAGTTTCCGTGGAGCCAGTGCCAGACCCGGCGTGCGGTGCCGCTGATCGCTTTTCACGGCATGGCCGACCTCATTGTGCCGTTCACTGGCGGACCTTCGAAATTATTCAATTACCCATTCCCAGATATTCCCACCTGGATATCAGAATATGCAGTGCGCAACGGCTGCGGCACGCTTCAGCCGATGGCATCGATCAACGAGGTAAGCGGCGAGCAGTTTAGCGGCTGCACCCAGGGGGCCGATGTGGTCTTCTATACCCTCGCCGGCGCCGGCCATACCTGGCCGGGCAGTTCTTTCAGGCTGCCAGAATGGATCGTTGGCAAAACCAGCACCTCCATCGACGCCACCTCCCTGATCTGGCAATTCTATGAGCAGCACCCGATGAAAAAATAGAGGATATGGATAAAAATATTGTAATTACCCCCTTGATTTTTATCTACTCACCACTGTTTACTCACAAGAGTGATCTGAATGATCATTAGCAGATGCTTCGAGGATGATCAGTAATTTCCGCGGATGAGATTGCTTCGTTCGCAGAAAACGCTCTCTCGCAATGACAAATCATGACTGGAATTAATAATTTTTTTAGGAATGAACATGTTTTTCGCTTCTAACTTACCAGTTTTGTTTTCTGGTGAGTAAATACCTTGATTTATTAGAACAATTGTTTTATAATGAATTTATCACAGTCAGGAGGATTTTATGAACAATTCCACTTTGGGTCACTTGCAGGTCAATATCCGCTCAGTCAATATCGAATTCTACCGGGAGTTCTTCTCATTTCTGGGTTGGAAAACCCTGTTTGATACTGAGATCGAACCCGGCAAGAAAATGCTGGGCATTGGAGATAAAAACGGTACCAGTTTGTGGTTTGTAGACCCGCTCAAAGAAGTTAAAAATGATTATGACGGCATTGGCATGAATCACCTGGGGATCTCTGTTCCAGACAAGGCTTCAGTGGATGGGACTGTGGACTTTCTCAAGGCACATAACATTCAGGCGCTCTTTGAAACGCCGCGCCACCGCCCGGAGTTTTGCGGTGATGATAAAAGCACCTATTACCAGGTGATGTTCGAGAGTCCGGACAAGATCTTGTTTGAGGTTGTCTACACCGGTCCAAAATAAAACTGATCTGCTCCAAAAAAAATATTTAGACTGATGGAATTCAACCCATCAGTCTTTTTTATTTACAGTTTGCGAGAAATGGTAAAATAAGATAAATTTAGTTGAATTCGCGGTAATTTTTGAAAGGAAATCATCCATGCAACCTGTTGAAATTCGTCCATCCATCTTCTGGGTCGGTATCAATGACCGGCACACAGAACTATTCGAAGGTTTATGGCCGATTCATGATGAAGGTGTTTCATATAATAGTTATCTGATCAAAGATGAGAAGAACGTTATCATCGACCTGGCCAGCAAAATGAGCACCGATGAATTGGTGGAACAGGTGGAAACCATTGTAAAGCTGGCCGATCTGGATTACATAGTTATCAACCACATGGAGCCAGATCATTCCGGGGCTTTAAAGACGATCTTAATGTTGGCACCAAAAGTGACCATTCTAGGTTCTGCCAAGACGAAGGAAATGTTGGCGTCTTTCTACGGTATCACCGAGCGGGTACAGGTGGTGAAAGATTGCGAAGAGATCAGCCTGGGCAGCCATACGCTGCGTTTTTACTCCACACCCTGGGTACACTGGCCCGAAACGATCATGACCTATGAGGTCAGCGAAAAGGTGCTCTTCCCGTGTGACGCATTTGGCGGCTTTGGCGCGCTGGCCGGAACGATTTACGATGATCCGCTCGTTCCGCAAGCCTGGTATGAAGAGCAATCACTGCGCTACTATGTGAATATTGTGGCTTCATTCAGCAAACCGGTATTGAATGCTGTAGCCAAGCTGAAGAATGTGCCCATTTCGATGATCGCTCCCTCACACGGCCTGGTCTGGAAGAACCATCCGGAACGGATCGTGGAGCTTTACAGCAAATGGGCTAGCTATGCCACCCAACCCGGGGAAGCGGCGGTGACACTGCTCTACGCTTCTATGTATGGCAACAGCGAGCGCATGATGGAAGTACTGGCGCAGGGAATACTCGACGCCGGCGTGCCCGTTACTATCTTCAATGTAGCCAAAACACACATCAGCAAAATTCTCCCCTCGCTGTGGAGCAACCAGGGGGTGCTGGTGGCCGCGCCGACTTACGAAGGCGGTCTGTTCCCGGATATGGTGCATGCACTGGAAGTGGCTCACATCAAGCACGTTTCCAGCCGCACTACAGCCATTGTAGGCAGCCATGCCTGGCTTGGCGGGGGGCAGCGCCAGTTCGAAACGATGGCTGCTGAATTCAAATGGGAGTACACCGGCAATCTGGAATTCTTTGGTGCGCCCAGCCTGGAAGAATTGGAAAAAGGACGGCAATTTGGCAAGGATTTTGCCCTGAAAGTGAAAGAAGCAGCTAGAAAATAGGCGCATATCTGTGATGATCTTTCACTCCCATCTGATCCCGGATGGGAGTTTTTAATTTGTTACCGGATATTACTCACCGACAGCCAAAGGCTCCCGGGAGTGGGCCTTCTTTTTTTCGAAGAAGATCACTGCCAGCACCAGTCCGGCCAGGGCCAGGCCCACTCCGAATTCGTCGATGATGTAGGGGGTAACGTGGTTTTGCAGGGTCAGCGGTGTGAAAATAGATTGGACGAAGAGATTGTGGCTGGCGTGCAGTACAGCGGCCGGCCAAAAACTGCCAGACTGAACGCGCAGCCAACTGAACACAAAGTTCAACCCGGTGACCATGAGCGTGAACATGATCACGCCGTACCAGCGTGGAATTCCGGGGGTAATGTAATCGGCAAAGAGGATCAGGGGCAAGTGCCACAGTGTCCAGACGGCGCCAGTGATGAGGGTGGCTTTATTGAATGAGGTCACTTTCGTCAATTCGGGCAGCAGCATGCCGCGCCAGCCCAATTCCTCACCCGTACCCGAGATCAGCCCGCCCAGCAAGCCAAAGACAGCCAGGTTGGCGATATAAATGGCGGATAACAACAGGGGAGATCCGTGTGTGGAGTATTGTGAAACGGCCGCAAGGATTGGGGCGTTGGTGAAACCTCCCAGGCCGCTGAGCCAGGTGGCGCCGTAAACGACGAGGCAGTAAGCCAGCGGGATCACATATCCCAGCAGCAGGTATTTAAAGCGCCCCGGTTTCCAACCCATGCCGCGCAAGGAGTGTTCACAGATCAACTGGGTGATCAGCGCCGAGACCCCCGGCATCCACATCAACCCCAGCACATAAATTCCGCCGCCGGCTGAGAGGGTGCCGGCCGAAATGATGAGCGTGTAGAAGACACTCGAAAGAACGACTAGAATTGCCAGATAAGTAAAGATCTTCTTTTTCGCTATATTCTTTTCCATAATGTTCTTTCTGATTTGTAGTTTAATAGATTTACGTTTTTCTTTGACGAAAGTTGTTTTTTAGCAGAAAAGACGATTACAATGGAACCCAAAATGAGATTTTATGACAATACAAAATTTGATAATCGAGAAAATGTCCCCAGAGGATTGGTCTGCGGTGCATGCCATTTACCAGCAGGGCATCGATTCCGGCAACTCCAGTTTTNNAAGTGGTCGGTTGGGCGGCATTCAGCCCGGTTTCCAGCCGTGCTTTTTATAGGGGCGTGGTGGAGTTGAGCATCTACATTACTGCGCGTGTGCACGGCCAGGGAGTCGGGTCGGCGCTGATGCAAGAGATCATTCAGGAGTCAGAGCAAAATGGATTATGGACCATACAGTCCTTGGTCTTCCCGGAAAATAAGGCGAGCGTGCACCTGCACCTCAAGTATGGATTCAAACTGCTCTGCACCCATGAAAAATTGGGCTTCATGACCTTTGGCCCTTATGCGGGTCAATGGCGTGATGTGGCCCTGTTGGAACGACGCAGCCGGGTGGCGGGTGTATAAACCGGCATGACAGATTTCCTCCCCGATTTGAATGTTCGCGCGTTGTATGACGCTTTTGACGCCTCTGTTTGCGATCTGGACTGCGGTCTGAAATGTGCTCCGCATAACCCGGACGGCAGCGGTAAACCGGTTTGCTGCGATATTTGCCAGGCGGTGCCGGTGGCCTACAAACAGGAATGGAATTATCTAAAAACAGCCACCGATCTGTGGCATTTATGGCGGGGGGATGAATGTACGCAGGATCCGTGCGACCCGGCGGAGCTGCTGGCGGAAACTCCAGAGCATTTGCTCTTGCTGGCCTGCCAGGGTCCGGCTCACTGCCAGCGACCCTTTCGCGCCTCAAGCTGCCGGCAATTTCCCTTTTTCCCGTATGTGACCAACGATTATCGTCTCATCGGCCTGGCCTATGAGTGGGATTTCGAGCCGACCTGCTGGGTGATCTCTCATCTAGACCATGTGACTCTGGCTTACCGCCGCGAATTCATCCGCTTTTACGATGATATGTTCAGTCTTTGGCCGGAAGAATTTGAAAGTTACGCTGCCCTTTCAGAAGATATGCGCACGGCGTTCGCCAAACAGCGGCGGCGTATTCCCCTCTTGCACCGCAACGGAGGCACCTATTTGCTCAGCCCGGCCAGCGAACGGCTGACCCGCATCGAGGCGTCACAACTGAAGAAGTTCGGCCCTTACCGGGAAGATGCAGATTGAGCTTCTTGCCTGTTTTGCCAGGCCTCGCGTGGTAGGCGAAAGTGGATCAGTGCGGCTTTTTCTCCCGCCCAATCGACCCTTTCTTCCACGGATGCTGGCGTAAACCCCAATTTTGGATAAAACAATAATCCGGCTGTGTTCTGATTGAAGCAGGAGATCTCCACTGCTTTGGCGGAATAAATTTCGAATGCTTTGCGCAGCATTTCTTCGACCAACGCGCGTCCGCTGCCCTGCCGGCGCGCGGAAGGGGCAACAATGACATTGCCGATGGCACAGAGGTCAGCGGGCTGGCATGTGTAAAAATTGGCAAATCCAACTACTTTCTCCCCACACAAAATCACGGTTGATTCCCGGCGTTCAGCGACCGCAGCCTGGAGCTGAGCCGGGGTGAGCGGGTAGACCGCGCGCGGAAACATGAAAAATAACTCCTGCGCGGATTGTGGAAATGTACATATAACAGGCAGATCAGGTGTCTGTACCGGGCGAAAGCGAAATATAGAATTTCCGATCATTATCAGAATTGTATAACAACTTCTTTAAAAAACCCTTGCAAAGTTGAGTCTCTGCAAGGGTAATTTGAGCGTTTTTCCTGGTTTAAGCTTCGGTTTGCTCGGTCAGATAGATGGCCAGCCCCATGGTTTTGATCTGATCCAATTGGGCTTCAAGCCAATCGAGATGGCCTTCTTCGTCTTTGAGGATCTCTTTCAGCATATCCTGGGTACCGAAATCACCGGCATCACCAACGGTTTTGATCATGGTATTATATTTTTTTACCGCCCCGTTTTCAGAACAAAGGTCGTTTTCGAGCATCAGTTTTACTTCTGAGCCGATATTCAACTGCATCGGCAGGTTCATTACCGGTTTCCCCTCCAGAAAGAGAATTCTGGAGATATGTTTTTCGGCATGTTTCATCTCGGTAATAGCACGTTTTTCAGTAGCTCCTGCCAATTTTGCATACCCCCAGTTATCGAACATTTCGGCATGAACCATGTACTGGTCGACCGCAGTCAACTCGTCTGCCAATAAG
>PMIV01000231.1 GCA_003158355.1 Anaerolineaceae bacterium | reverse complement strand
TTGATCGATGCGATCCGCCACGGAAATACGACCCTGTTTGATCATCATGCTTCTCCCAATGCTATCGATGGTTCGTTGGATGTTATTGAAGATTGTCTTATCCAGAGCGGACTTCGCGGCGTGGTCTGTTATGAAGTAACCGACCGCGGTGGTGTTGAAAAGGCAGAGCAAGGGATCAAAGAGAATGTTCGCATGATCCAGAAGGTTCATCGGAGCAGCTATGAAGGAAGAATTGCTGCCAATTTTGGATTACATGCCGGTTTGACACTTTCTGAAGCCACACTGGATAAATGCCGGGCTGCAATAGATCAATCCACCGGATTCCATATTCATGTGGCCGAGGGGCTGGTGGATGAATATGATTCAATTCAAAAAAGCGGTCTGCGGGTTGTGGATCGATTACAAAAACATGGCCTTTTGGGGAATCACAGCATCATTGCCCACGGTGTGCATATGGATATGCGAGAAGTGGAATTAGTGGCGGAGTCGGGAACCTGGCTCAGCCATCAACCGCGCTCGAACATGAATAACGCAGTTGGCATGGCCGATATTGATTCATTTATGCGTATGGGTGTGAAAGTCTGTCTGGGAAATGATGGTTTTTCGAATGCCATGTGGGATGAATACCGTACCTGTTACCTGGTTCACAAGTTGTGGAACGAAGATCCCCAGCGCATGAACGGGGCAGCATTGGCTGATATTGCTTTTTATAACAACGGCAAACTGGCATCCCATTTCTTTCCACAGAATGGCAAGATCGGAGTGATCGAAGAAGATGCGCAGGCTGACCTAATTTTGGTGGATTACACTCCGTTCACTGAAATGACTGCTGGAAACCTCCCCTGGCATATCCAGTTCGGATTTAGAGATTCCATGGTGACATCCACTATGGTCGCCGGAAAATGGTTGATGAAAGACCGGGAACTCTTGACTCTTGATGAAAAAGAAATCTCACAGGCTGCTTTAGTTTCTTCGCGTGAGGTTTGGCAGCACTATCAGAAACAATTTTAAATAATCGAGGAAAAATGACTGAAGAATCCCCAAAAGAGATTAAAAAAATAGCGGTATTAGGTGGAACGGGTAAAGAAGGAAAGGGATTAGCTTATCGGTGGGCAAAAGCTGGTTTAGAGGTCGTGATTGGTTCAAGAGCGATAGAAAAAGCTCAAGCAGCCGCTGACGAGCTCAATGAAAAATTACAAGATAAAAAACTTTTTATTTCCGGAATGGAAAATCCGGCTGCGGCTGCCTGGTGTGATCTAGCTGTTTTAACTGTCCCCTATACGGCGCAAATGCCAATGCTTGAAAGCATTAAAGATCAGGTTGCCGGGAAGATTATGATCAATGTAACGGTTCCCCTGGTTCCTCCCAAAGTAACCAAAGTTCAAATGCCGGCAGCAGGGAGCGCTGCTCAGGAAGCCCAAAATTTCCTGGGTGAACAGACCCCCGTTGTGGCAGCTTTCCAAAATATTTCTTATGAACGGCTATTAAATGATGAAGAAGTGAATTGTGATGTCGTGGTTTGCGGAACGGGGAAAGCAGCCCGCCAGACAGTGATTGAGCTGGTCAAAAAAGCAGGCATGATCGGTTGGGACGGCGGTGTCATTGAAAACTCAGTAGTGATCGAAGGGATGACTTCTATTCTGATCGGTTTGAACAAACAATTTGAAGGAAAAGCAGCAGGGATTAAGATCACCGGGATCAAGGAATAGAGTTTTTTATGAATTTGACATTAACAACTATTGATAATTTACCCCTGATCAATCCGGGAGATAACCTTGGCGAAATTATTGCTGATGGCATGCAAAAACAAGGAATATCTCCTCAGGATGGGGATGTATTGGTCCTGGCACAAAAAATTGTTTCCAAGGCAGAAGGTCGCCTGGTGAACATGACTAATGTGACGCCTACTGATGAAGCCAAAAAATATGCAGAAATCACCGGCAAAGACCCCCGATTTGTTGAGTTGGTTTTACGTGAAAGCCAATCGGTCGTCAGAACGGCTTTTAATACCCTGATCGTTGAGCATAAATTAGGTTTTATCAGCGCAAATGCCGGAATTGATCATTCTAATGTTCACGGGGATTGGGGAAAAGACTCTGATTGGGTTTTACTGCTCCCCGAAAATCCTGATCGATCGGCTGAGCAAATTCGTGAGTATCTTCAAGAGAAATTTCATTGCCCCCTTGGCGTACTGATCATCGATTCGCACGGCAGAGCCTGGCGCAATGGCACTGTTGGGGTCACGATTGGCCTCGCTGGAATGCCGGGGATGGTTGATCTGAGGGGAACAAGTGATATTTTTGGATTTCATCTAAAAATTACCCAGGTGGCAGCTGCTGATGAATTGGCTGCAGGTGCTTCGTTGGTAATGGGGCAAGCATCAGAGAAAAAGCCGGTGGTTTTCGCGCGTGGATTTCCATATGCACTGCGGGAAGGGAATTTACAAGAATTGATCCGTCCAAAAGAGCAAGACCTTTTTCGCTAGGAGAATTTATGTTTTCAATAGCAGCATTGATTGAAGCAAAACAAGCTGCACCCTGGCAAAAATTGGCCAGTTTGTGCGAATTTACTGGTGTTATCACCCACACCATTTCCCATTTTTCCTGGCAAACTGCCGAAAACTACAGAATTGAGCCATTGAAAGAAAAATTAACTGCTCTTACAGAAAATATTTCTCCATTCAGTTTTACAACCTCAGGCCTGGGAGTTTTTCCGGGTGATCGGAAGATCCTTTTTCTCATCATTGTCAAAACAAAAAAGTTATTAGAAATTCACGAAATGCTTTGGAAAGAGCTTTCAATTTACGCAGAAGGTTCCAAAGCGCATTATGCACCGGAGAACTGGATTCCCCATATTTCGATTAACCTTTACAAACTCACTGATGATCAATTTAATTGCTCGTTTGCTGAATTAATCAAAACTGATTTGAATTTTGAATTCAAAGTGAGTAAGTTTGGATTGATTTATTTGAACAAAGAGTCGGCAGGAATTGATACGATATTTCCATTGAAACAGAGTGAAAGTAAATAACATGAAAAAAGTAGTAGCTTTAGCCGGTGGTGTAGGTGGAGCAAAATTAGCCTGGGGATTGGCTCAGATTTTATCAAAAGACGAATTGACTATTATTGTTAATACTGGCGATGATTTTACCCATTTGGGACTGGACATTTCACCGGATGTAGATACAGTGTGCTACACGCTGGCTAACTTGGCCAACCCCGAAACCGGCTGGGGGAGGCAAGGAGAAAGTTGGAATTGTCTGGGTGAACTGAAGGAACTGGGCGGCCCGGATTGGTTTAATCTGGGTGATCTGGATCTGGCGTTGCATCTTGAGCGGACGTTCTTGCTGCAACAAGGTTGGTCTTTAACAGCAGCTACGAAGTATCTTTGTGAAAAGATGGGTGTCGTACACGTTGTTTTGCCTATGTCTGATCAACAGGTGCGTACACTGGTCTCGACAGTTGAACGGGGCGTTCTGCCGTTTCAGGAATATTTTGTAAAATATCACTGCGAACCGACAATGACTGGTGTGCAGTTTCAGGGAATTGAATCCGCTTTCCTTTCTGAGCAGGCTTCAACGGCTTTGAAGGAATGCGATATTGTAATCATTTGTCCATCCAATCCCTGGGTCAGTATTAGCCCGATCATTGAGATCAAAGACGTCAAATCCATCCTCTCCACAAAAACCGTGGTCGCCGTGTCGCCCATCATTGGCGGAAAAACGGTGAAAGGGCCGGCCGCCAAAATGTACGCTGAGATGGGTATCGTTCCAAGCGCAGCAGCGGTTGCTGAACAATATGAAAGGTTGATTCAGGGGTTTGTATTGGATATTGTAGATGAAGATCAGATGCAGCAGATTCGTCAGTGCGGTATAATACCATTTGCGGTAAACACATTAATGTCAGACAATTCAACCCGTGAAAAATTAGCCCGGGAAACACTTGATTTTGCTGAAAGAATCAAAAAGGTTTGATCGGATGACACTTTGGGCGATAGTTCCAGTAAAACCATTGCGAAGAGGGAAATCCCGCCTTTCAGGTATTCTCTCAGAAGATGAACGCACCGCTCTCAATAAATCCATGCTGGTCAATACAATCAAAACCCTCAAGGGAGTGCCGGAAATAGACGTAATTTTAGTCGTTTCCCGAGATCCATCCGCTTTATCCCTGGCGCGTGAATATGATGCGCGTACTGTGCTCGAAGACGGCAGCCCCGAGTTGAATACGGCGTTAAGAAGAGCATCGATGGTGGCACAGACGTACCAGGCGCATGAGATCCTGGTATTACCCGCTGATCTACCTTTGGTCACTACCGACGATGTACGAGAATTTATCGCGCATTCAGGGAATCCACCTGAAGTGATCATTGCTCCAGATCGACGCAAGGATGGAACCAACGCTTTATATATCAATCCGGCTAACCTCATCGATTTTAGATACGGCGAAGGTTCATTTAATATTCATCTTGAACAGGCAAAAAAAGCGAATGCCCGGATCGAGATTATCGAGCACAAATCTTTTGCTCTAGATCTTGATCTTCCAGAAGATTTGGTATATTTGCACGAATTAGAAGCTCAAAAAAACAAACTCGTATAAATTTATCACGGAGGAGAAATGGCACAAAGAGTCGCACTTTATTTGCAGGATGCTCATGACCTTCGCAAGGGTCTGGATTACGTTAAATATGCAGAAGAAAGAGGTTTTGAGGCAGTATGGCAAGCTGAATCTCGCCTGGTAAGAGATGCCATTGTCCCCATGGCAGCCTACGCGGCTGTCACCGAAAAGATCAAAGTAGGTTCAGGCGTCATCAACAACTGGACTCGCAATATTGGCCTTTTGGCCTCCACCTTCTTGACCCTGGATGACCTGGCGCCAGACCGGATTATTTGTGGGATCGGTGCCTGGTGGGATCCCCTTG
>PMIV01000125.1 GCA_003158355.1 Anaerolineaceae bacterium | reverse complement strand
CGCCTTGCGCAAGATCCAATCGGGGTGATTGCGAATTAATTCCGATTTGGTGTGAACAATGAACGGCGCCAACCACAGCCCGGGGATCAGCCCTTCTTTGGATATTTTCTCAGCCAGGGGGCTCACCCCCTGCGGGAAAGTAGGCTTGAAAGTGAACCAATCGCCTACCTGGGTTTCAAAGCCGTCGTCGATCTGCACCAATTGAATTGGCAGCCGCTCCTGACCATTCACGATGGAGGTCAGGTTCGCTTCGATATCCCTGGCAGAGAGATTGGTGTAGAAGTGGTACCACGAACACCAGCCCACCGGTGATTCTGCAGGTACCTTTACCTTATTCTCACGCGCGACCGCTTCCAAATACTTATCCAGCGGGTCGCGGTGATCCAATAAAACCGGGTTGAAGACGGCCCAATCCGTGGTCATGGAACTGCCCGGGTCCAGCCGCGCGCTGTCTCCGTTCGCCCACAGGCGCAATTGTAAGCTTCGATTGAAATCGGCAAAGATAGAGCCGAAATGAGCTTTCTGAGACAAGAATCCCAGCACAAATCCGGAGCGGGCCGTCCGGTCACCCAGCACGGCAAAGAAATCGCTGGAAAACTCGCCGTTCTTTTTGCATTTGGGAGTACCGTGATTGAGGATCATCGGCTCTTGCAGCCCGCCCAGGCGGCTGTTGTGCATGCGCCCGTCCGCGGGGTACCACTGCGCAGCCGACCAGGATTGCCAGCCGTTGGTGAAAAAACCCAGCTCTTTTTGGCTGACGGCCTTTGCCCAATCCACACTGCCGCCGCGCTTCGGATCCAGGCGAAGCAAGTCGATCGCATCGATATTGATGGGCCTGACCCCCTGATTGAGCATCTCAACCTTCCAGATCAGCAGCGGATATTCCTGCACGATGCCAAATTGGAGTTTATAGGCAATGCCGTCGTTATCTGCTTGTGTCAACAACGTGACCATCTCGATCTCGCCGTGTTCGGCAGTATTGATCTTTTCCAGTGTTGTTTCTTTTACCTGCCAGCCATTTTCCAACGAAATCCACTTGCTGCCGGCACAAAGATAAGTGGCGCTCAAGTATATTTTTCGCAAATTCGGCAGATCGGCATTATTTGTGAGAATATCAAATGTACCGCTGTCCAGATCAAGATTCAGTGCAAAGATCTCGTTTTTCAGTTGCAGCATCATCGTCACTCCAATGCAGACCGGGGATAGGAATTCCCTTTCATTTTAGCATTGAGCACAAATTTATTTATATATTAAGGGAAAACCTTTAAGAATATTAGGTTTTAGAAATTGTTGTCATATAACTTTGTGGAATTAATAAATAGAACTATACCCAAGAAAGTTCAGCCAAAATTATCACCAAGTTTGAGTAAAAATGAAAGCATAATTACGGGGAATCTCGGTAATAGAATATTCGGTATTGAATATTTGTTTTCTTGTAAAATCTCGGATATTATTGTTGGGAGGGGTAAGATTATTAGAAAGGCGGATATTTATGTCAAATGAGGACACTAGGCAAATTGAAGAAATCACAAAATCTTTTGAGAGGGTGCTTAATAGTCACGGGTATGGTTTTCAATACAGTGTACTAAAACAAGTAGAAACACTCGCTTTAGGGCAAAAAACTGATTGGTTTCCGGTCGTTCCAGAATTCCCCGTCGAGGTTCAAGGAAACGGAACCCGTATTGATTTTATCCTACATCATCGAACATCAAACCTTTATATGCTTGCGGAATGTAAAAGGGTAAACCCGGCTTTATCTAATTGGTGTTTTGCAAAGGCATCGTTTGTGTCAAGAGGTGATGATAAGCAAACGATTTTTGTGGAGTCTGTAAACCTAAGTGAAATTCCAGGAAGTAATAATTTTTCTAGCGTTTTTAATTTTGCGCCCTCAAAAAATATCTACCATATTGGTGTAGAAGTAAAAAATAAAACAGATGGTGACCCAAATGGTTCAGGCCACGGGGAAATTGAACAAGCAGCTACTCAAATACTTCGTGGATTAAATGGAATGGTTGATTTCTTCTCCAGTAATTCGCGCCTCTTTGAGCAAGCAAAAAAAATAAGTTTATTTCCAGTTATTTTCACAACGGCACAACTCTGGGTTAGTGACATTGATCTAGGCTCTGCCGATTTAGCAAATGGGAATATCAAAATGTCAACCGCGAACCTTAATAAAGTGCCTTGGCTATATTATCAATATAATCAATCTCCGGGGTTGAAACATACTTTAGAATCAGGCGTTGAAGCTCATGATCTTCAAAAATCTCTTTATCAAGAATACGTTCGTACAATAGCAATAGTTAGCGCTTCAGGAATTTCCGATTTTTTAAGCCAGCGTATATTTGGATATTAGTTCAAAGATAACTTAATGTTTTTTCTTGTTATCATGTTTTTTCTACTTCCTCTGATTACGATTCAGGTAGGAAATGTCTAGTATGGGTTTCCTTTATACTATGGTGATAATCTTGAGATCCGAAAAAAGAGGTTGCCTGCACAGGCGACCTCTTCTCGTTTATCCAAAAAAGCCATAAAAAACACGGACCATCTATGAATAACTATTTATTGTTTTGCTGAACTACTATATTGGGCATTATTTATTTTAACAAATACCTTTCCAGCGCATCCAGACTCGCCTCGATCAGACGTTCTTTTTCGATTTCGTTTTTTTGAAACGCAATTTGATCTACGACGGTTGTGATCAAATTAAATGAAACCAATGCCGCTGCCTCGATATCGGTCACGCGTAGATATTCCTTGGATCTTGAGAGATACTCATAAGTCACCTGTTGTGATTGTTTGCGGTGCTTCTCACTGATAGCCTTCACCTCAGGTTTTGAATAAGCCAGAATTGTGATCTCCTGGTTAAGATCTTTCGTTAGCTCATGCACCCGAATCATGCCATCAATGAACTTGCCCAACCACTTATGCAAATTCAAATTTGTATAATCCATATCCTGAGCCAGTTTTTCCTGAATAGCTTCAAACTCCTCATGATAACGGTCCAGGATTTCAAGGAAAATCGTATCTTTATCAACGAAGTAAGAATACAGACTGCCGATCGAAACACCAGCCACTTTGGCAATTTCATTCGTGGTAGTTTTGTAATACCCCTTTTCACAGAAAAGCTGGTAAGCAGCATCCAGGATCTTTTCTTTGGTGGTAATACTTCGTTTTTGTTTCGGCTGACGTACTATTTCTGTTTTTTCCATTGTTTTTTCCTTACCCAAATTATCGGATAAATTCAGCGTTTTGTCAATAATATGAGCAATTACTCATAATACCTTGACAATTCTAGCCCTGAGTATATAATGTGAGCAATTACTCACAATAAAAGGAATTGGAAATGGATACTAAAGAAACTTCTCTCTTCACCAAATTGACGGTTTTCACCGTCGCCCTAGGCACCTTCATGTCGAGTTTCGACATCAATGCTGCCAATATCGCACTGCCGATGATCCAAAGCTCTTTCCACACTTCGATTGCCATTGTGGAATGGGTGGTGGTGGCCTATCTGTTAACTTTGTGCTCCACTCAGCTCACTATCGGGCGTATCTCAGACCTGTGCGGTCCAAAGAAGATCTACACGGCTGGGTTCGTCAGTTTCACGGTCAGTTCGATCCTTTGCGGTATCTCATGGAACATCACTTCGTTAATTGTGTTCCGCATTCTGGAAGCCATCAGCGCCGCCATGATGGCCTCCACTTCAAGCGCCATTATTACCAATGCCGTTGCACCCTCCAGCCGGGGCAAGGCACTGAGCTTTACCGCAATTGCGGTAGCGGTCGCTTCTTGTGCCGGGCCAACTTTGGGCGGACTGCTTGCCTCCAGATTCGGTTGGAACAGCATCTTTTTCATCAACATTCCCATCGGTATTCTCGGCACTGTCTTTTCGCTAAAATTCATTCAAAAGGATACCGCCAAACTTGGCGTCAAATTTGACCTGCCCGGCAGCGCGTTGATCATTCTGGCATTGGTTGCCATTCTCTTGCCGCTTGACCTGCTTAGTCTGAATACCATCAACGTGCTCACTGCAATCCTCCTACTGGTAGCCGGCCTCGTTTTAGCAGCCATTTTTATCCTGCACGAATCACGTATAGACCAACCAATCTTGAATCTGGCCCTGTTCAAGAACCACATCTTCGCCAACAGCAACTTTGCAGCTTCGCTTTTTTACACGGCTGAATTCATGATGGTCTTCCTGTCACCCTATTATTTACAACAGCAGCACTTNNCACTTGCTCACCCCCTCCGTGGCCGGTATGATGATGTTCCCTATGGCATTGATGATGTTAGTCTTTGCGCCAATTGCCGGAACATTATCGGATAAATTTGACAGCCGGTTGATCAGTTCAATCGGAATGGCAATCCTGGCCGCGGCAATTCTGGGATTTGGCGGCTTTCAGGCTAATACCCCCATTGCTTTGTTGATCGTGATGTTTGCCTTCGTCGGTATCGGCGCCGGGTTATTCAACACTCCAAATAACAGCGCAGTAATGGGGAGTGTCTCGACCGCGCATCGAGGAATTGCCGGAGCGACCCTGGGCACCATGCGCACCATCGGTATGGTTCTTGGGGAAGCCATTTCGGCTACCCTGCTTTCGGCTAATCTCAGCCGGGGAACCCAGATCTTCAGCCTGCAGGGCATCACCGGGTTGCTCTTGCAGCGCTCTGCCTTTAGCTATGCCCAACGAATCACCTGCATCGTGGCCGCGGCTTGCGCTCTGTTGGCCATGCTGTTTTCACTGACTCGCGGCAAAAAACCAGCCGGCGAGACGGTTGCAGCCCTGCCAATGGAAAAGGAATGAAAAAAAGGACTTACTTACGGAAACCAACAAACACGATTGAATGTCCAAACTTCTATATAGAAAAAGGGATTTCCGTTACTGGAAATCCCTTTTTTACTAATAAGTGAACGACGAGAGTGAGCGATGTTTACTTATTTATTATTTGCGACCACCTGCTTGTAAGCAGCCAGGTCGGTGTAGATCTCTTCTTTCAACGGATTGCGTTTGGTCTGGCTGATCTTGATGATCTCATAGACCAGCACGGCCACATTGGAGGCCAGAGCCAGTCCGCTGACGACCCAGAGGGCCGCAATATTGTGAGAAGACTTGACCGCGAATATGGAGGTATCCACAAAACTCGGCACGGTCATCACGAACATCATCCAGATGGCCAAAGTTTGGGCGCGATGCTGCAGCCAGGCACCTTTTTTGATGAAGAAGGCCGGGATGGTGCAAGAAACCAACAATGCTGCGCCGGCATAGAAAGCGTGGTCCGAAACGCAGTTATACACATAGGCGAAGTTCCACAGATCGTAAGCAATGATCCAGAACCAGAGCTGATCGGGCCAGAGCATATCTTTCTTTTTATCTTTGCCGATGATGATGCCCATCCAGCCGGTGATGGTGATGATATTGATCAAACCGGCAATACCGTTCATGATATTCCAGGGTCCGCCAATGGTCAAAATGCCGTCGACCAGGCCGTGAATGCTGTACACCTGGAAGTCGCGCACGACTGCTTCAAGGATATTAATGGAAAGGATAATGGGAGGGAACAACAGGGCATACTTGTTGGTGCTCAGCCCTTTGAAACTACGCAGGGCCAGGAACCCCAGACAGCCGGCCAGCGCTGAATAAACCTTGGCCCAGTGGAACCAATCACCCACACTGGAACCAGCACCCGCAGTGATCTTCCATACCGTGAATGGAAGCACAATGGGTAATGCCACAAAGAGCGCCAGTGATACCCACTTATTCATGCGGGCAAACTCATTGACGATCATCAGGCCTGCGACGACCGCGAACCACATCAGACCAGAGTACCAGGGTATTGCTGCAAATAAGAACATCCTACTTCTCCTTGAAAAGATAGTATCAGAACTCACCAGAAGAATGGCAAATGATGCCTGCTGCAAGCTAGATACAGAGACACCGAATGGATTAAATTCGCTGCTCGAATCCCCAGTGGTTAAGAAATTACCAATAAAATTGATTCTTTGATGAAATAAACATACCTATTGTTAGGTATTTACTTATTGTATCCAAATTTTTATCTGCTGTCAATCGGGTGCTTTTTGGCAGGTTAAGGTAGAATAGGTTATGCAAAAAGACGGGAAAAAGAAAATTATAGAAGCAGCACAGCGGCTCATCGCCGTTCAGGGGGTGGAAAAAACCTCCATGCGTGATATTGCCGAAGAAGCCGGCATTACCACAGGCGCCATTTATTACTATTACAAGAGCAAAGAAGAATTGCTCTATGATGTGATGGACTACGCCTCTGCCATTACGGCGAATATCATGGCGTTGCGCTACGGCCCCTCGGCTACACCGAGCCAGGTGCTGGATGAGATCGCGCGCGCGGTGACGCAGCGCTTCAAAGGGGAAGGCGTGCGCCGCTTGCGCTTTTACCTGGCCTACCAGGCTGCCCTCGGCGACGAAACCCTGCGCCAGAAATTTGCTCATGATTACGCGGCCCAGGCTGACCGCACCGCCCAGCTCTTTAATTATGTGTTCGATACCGAGCCCAAAACTCAAGATTTGTATCTGGCCATTATCATGATCGCAGCTCTGGACGGCATCAGCTTGCAGCAATTCATCGGCGCGCTGCCGGCGAATGTGAATGTAGCCGAAGTGACCAAGATCTACAATGAGTTCTTTGCCTATGCGGTTCCCCTGTTTTTAACCCACATGCACGAAACTCACAAATTTGATTTTTTGGATGAGCGCTCCAACCCGCCGACCCCGGCTAACAAAGCGTAAAAGTACTATACGCATGTTATAATCACGCCATGAATTCAATGGTCGCGATCGATATAGAAACTACCGGGCTCGATTTTCAAAAAGATTCAATCATCGAAATCGCGGCCGTACGTTTTTCCGGTCACCGGGTGGAAGCCGAATGGAACCATCTGATCAACCCAAACCGCCCGATTCCCCCCCTAATTACGCAATTGACCGGCATCAACAATGAGATGGTGCGCAACGCGCCTCCCATCCGCGCCGTGATTCAGGAGTTGGCCGATTTTGTCGGCAATGACCCGGTTGTCGGTCATAACGTCCGCTTCGACCTCACCTTCTTACAAAAACAAAATATTCTGCGCCTCAACACGCCGGTGGATACCTATGAATTAGCCGCCATCGTGCTGCCGGGGAACAGCCGCTACAACCTGGGCACGCTGGGCAAGACACTGGGGATCATGATCCCGAACTCTCACCGCGCCCTGGATGATGCCCGCCTGGCCCACGCCGTGCTGATCGCGCTGCAGCAGAAATTACTTGACTTGCCCATTGAGCTGCTGGCCGAGATCGTGCGACTGAGCGAACCGCTGGAGTGGGACGGCAGCCTGATGTTCACCCAGGCGCTGCGCGAAAAAGGCCGCATGCCCGCCGAAGCCCGTAAAGTTCACCAGGATGATTTCGGCGAGATGTTTGGCGGCCCTGCGCCGGTCTCAGCCCCGCTTATCCCCGCAGAAAACCCCGCCCCTCTGGACGCGGATGAACTGGCCGCCAAGATCGAACACGGCGGACCCTTTGCCCATTACTTCGAGAATTTCGAGAGCCGTCCGCAGCAAATTGAGATGCTGCGCGCGGTGACCAAAGCGCTTTC
>PMIV01000217.1 GCA_003158355.1 Anaerolineaceae bacterium | reverse complement strand
GATGCCTGCCATCCCTGAAGATATTGTGCAGGCGCATGAGGAGGGATTAACCTTCCTGCCCTCCTGGGGGCCGCAGCGCGTGTTGGAACAAGACGGAAAACTGACCGGCATGGAACTGGTGCGCTGTGATTCGGTCTTCGACAAAGAGGGGCGCTTCGCTCCTGCTTTTGATGCAGAAGTAAAAACGATCGTTGAAGTGGACCAGGTGCTGGTTGCCATCGGTCAGAGTGCAGATTTGACGTATGCCGGATCAGCGTTGCAGACCCAGCGCGGTTTGATCACTGTGGACAGGGAAACCTCTGCGACGAGCCTTGAAGGAGTATTTGCCGGTGGTGATGTCATTGGCGAAACGGCGACTGTAGTAAAAGCCATGTCTGCCGGCAAAAGGGCTGCGTTAAACATTGATGCTTATTTAGTCGATAAACAAGTTACCAAGGCGACAGTCCTCACCGGACAAAAAACATTGTCTATCAATAGTGCCGCTCTGGTCAACAGCTCTCGAGTGGTCAGACCGCAACTACAGGTTTCGCAAAGGACACTGAAAGGCGCGGATAGTGAAACTCTGGCTCCGGAAGCAATGCGAGAGGAGACATTCCGCTGCGCGAATTGTGGCTGCGTGGCAGTGAATGCATCAGACCTGGCTTCGGCCTTGATCGCACTGGATGCGCAGGTGAAGACATCGAAGCGAACACTCTTAGCCGAAGAATTGTTTGCGGCTGCTGAACATAGCTCCACTATTTTGGAGCGGGACGAGTTGATCTGGGAAATCTGGATCCCGGCTCTCCAACCTGGCAGCAAACAGAGTTACTTCAAGTTCCGCATTCGTAATTCCATTGATTTCCCCATTGTCAGCGTGGCTTTCCGCGCCACCATGAAAGAAGGTCGAATCCACGATGCCAGGCTGGTGCTTGGTGCGGTCGCACCCGTCCCTGTACGTGCGCGTGAAGTGGAAAAGCTTTTAGAGGGTCAGCAGGTGGATGAGAAGCTGGCGGATGAAGCTGCGAAGCTTTCGGTCAGCCAGGCCCAGCCGCTTTCGCGGAATAAGGCGAAAGTGGAAATCGTCAAAGCGCTGGTCAAAAAGGCTGTGCAGTCTGTGGAAGCGCCAAACTAAGGTTTAAGGCGTAAACATAATTAACCAGCAAGTTATATTGAATTAGATTAGTAGACCTCGGTAGATGTTACAGAAACATGACATTTCCGTGGTCTATTTATTTTATTGCGCACACGATGCTAACTGATATATTCACTATATTCAGCAACCCTGATGCTGGCAGGTGCAAAATTATTCGTTCCGTTCCTTTTTCAATACACCATTGGCTTCGGTAAACGCCAGGGTCTCGCTTTCCTCCATGGTTTTGCCTTTTTCCAAACTAGAGGAGAGAACTGAATTGAAGATATGAACCCATTGTCTGCGATCTTTTTTGGACATCGGTTTGACATTGGCTGGTAAATTTCGATCATTTTCTCCTGAGTACGGCATGATTTCCTCCAGTTAACTAGGTGGTTATGAAAAGTTCTGAATAAAAATTATTATATCCTCAGACAAACAAACGATTATTTTGAATTCAATTTCGAAATTGCCTCATCATTAAGTTCTCTCAAAGATCCAAGCACCAAATCCGCGTATTCGGACTGTTCGGGAGATAAAGGAAATTTTGCATCTGGAATATTGATCACATGCATATTTGCGCGATGACCGGCGAGAACACCAAAAGCAGAATCTTCAACGCATACACACTTCTCAGGAGCGATATTGAGGCGGCGGGCTGTTTCCAGATAGACAGAAGGGTCAGGTTTACCTGCTCCTACCTCATCAGCCGAAACGACAATATTAAGGTACCCCTCCAAACCAGGCGATTGCGTGACAATTTCGATCAACTGGGAAGGTGACCCGGAGGCAAGGGCAACCGCATATTTTTGTGCTGCCCACCTCACCGCTTTCACGGCAAAAGGGCGGAAGGGGATTTCTTTTTTATAAATGGCGACCATTTGCTGAATAATTTCTGTTTGAACTTCTTGATTTGTCATTGAAAGTCCCAGACGTTCGATCATATATTGGGACCATTCAAATGAACTCACCCCCATGACTTTCAAGTGATCTTGCTGATTCCAAGTCTTACCAACCTTCTCGGCTAATCTTACGCGGGCTTGATCCCAGGTTGGTTCTGAATCAACCAATAAACCATCTATATCAAAAATAATCGCTTCAATCGTCATGGTAACCCTTCAATAAATAAAGTATTCACCTATTATATTCTTAAGGGGAGCGTTGACACGAAAAGATGAACTTATAGATAATAAATGTGCCTTATCCAGAAAATTGACATCTGCAGGTAAAGAATAACTGATCAAATTGATGTATTCACGACTAACGGCTTCTAAAAAATGCTTTCATTAAAACACAAATAATTTCTCCCTAGGGTGGAGAAATTATTTGTGTTTTGCCTGATTAGCATCAAAGTTCTATTTTTTGTTACTGGAATTTTATAGCCTCAGTAATGAAGCCAAAAATTGCAATTTAAATGAACGGACTTTAACCTATTCCAATTCAGTTAACTTTTTAAAACTCTCTTTCAATTCCGGATACAATTCTTGATAGAGCGAATAGGCTTTCTGATAAGGTTTCACCTGAACGGGATCAGGTTGGGTTCTGCCGGTGATTTGGATACAAGCTTTACACGCAGAGACAACATCAGTCCAGGCTCCAGCGCCAGTTCCAGCCAGCAGCGCAGCACCATAAGCACCACCTTCGGTTGTATTCACTGTTACCAGTTCTACATTCAAAACTGATGCCAGGATCTGCCTCCAAACAGCGCTTTTAGTTCCACCACCAGATGCGCGCACCTGCGTTATTTTTCCCAGCCCCGCGTTCTGGATCAAAGTAAAGCTGTCTTTCAAGCCAAACGAAACGCCTTCCAAAACGGCACGAGTCATGTGCGCACGGCTGTGGCGCAGCGTGAGGCCTATAAAAGCTCCCCGTGCCAGTGGATCGGGATAGGGTGTACGTTCTCCCGAAAGGTATGGAAGGAACAGCAGCCCTTCGCTGCCAGCGGGGATATCTTTGGTTTCATTAATAAGGTCATCAAAGCTCATTTCAGGAGCAAGGGTATCGTGATACCACTGCAAACTGCCTGCCGCTGAAAGCATCACACCCATGAAGTGCCACATCCCCGGCACGGCATGGCAAAAAGCATGCAGCCGGCCGTCCGGTTCGATCAAAGCAGACGGAGTGGTCGCAAAAACGACCCCACTTGTGCCCACCGACAAGGCGACCACACCTGGTTCAACCGCACCCATACCCACGGCTCCAGCGGCCTGGTCTCCCCCGCCTGCTGTTACAGGTGTGCCAGCTTTTAAGCCGGTGAGAGCTGCAGCTTCTTTGGTTACATAGCCGGTAATCTCGGTACCCTCAAAGGTAGGAGGCATCCACGTGCGCGGAATATCCAGCGCAGCTAAAACTGCATCTGACCAATTCCGCGCACGCAGATCAAACAATACCGTCCCTGACCCATCCGCTTTATCCATAGCGTATTCATCGGTCAATTTGTAGCGTATGTAATCTTTCGGTAGTAGCACATGTTTTGCCCTGGCAAACACTTCCGGTTCATTTTCTTTGACCCATAAAATCTTGGGTGCGGTAAAACCTGTCAGTGCGACATTGCCGGTNNAGAATGGCCGGACGCAAGACATTGCCAGACTCATCCAATAGTACTAACCCGTGCATCTGACCGGTTAGACCAACTGCAGCAATACTTTCTCCGCTGATGCCGGCTTTTTCCAATGCCGACTTGATGCTGGTTGAGACCGCTTTCCACCACTCAAGCGGATTCTGCTCTGACCACAATGGCTTGGGTGACTGCAGTGTGTGAGAAGATGACGCTACCGATACGACTTTACCCAATCCATCGATAATCAATGCCTTACTGGAAGTCGTAGAAATATCTAAACCGAGAAAATAAACCAAGTTAAACTCCGATCTTTGCAAATAATGAGGTCAATATATTTTTACAACGAACACTTTAGCGGTCACCAAGTATCAGATCAATGGTTAATTGATCGAGCCGTTCATATTTCAAACCACGACTGGCAATCTTGACGCGATCAAAGTTCATCGCCTTGAGCGCTTTTGCCTTTTCGGCAGAGTATTTGCCTGTTACAGATGCAAACATGGGATCTACTGCATTGATCTCTGCCAGAAGGGCCTGGATCTCAGAATCTTTGTTGAATTGAGACGCTTTTTCTTTTAACATCAGGTAGGTCCGCATGCAGCCGCGGGCGAAGTCCTTTACGCCCTCGAAATCTTCAGTACGGTAGGCGTGCGCGTCAAAATGACGGGACCCATCATAGCCAACATCCTCAAGGAATTTGACCAGATAGAAGGCAGCCTTGATATCACGTGAACCGAATCGCAAGTCCTGGTCATAGCGGCCGGGATATTGATCATTCAGGTCAATGTGGAAAAGCTTTCCGGCTTCCCATGCCTGGGCCACATTGTGCATGAAATTTAAACCGGCCATCGTTTCATGTGCCAATTCTGGATTCACACCCACCATCTCAGGATGATCCAGGGTAGCGATGAAAGCAAGCATATGCCCCGTAGTGGCGTTATAAATATCAGCGCGTGGTTCATTGGGTTTCGCTTCGAGGACGATCTTCATATCATACTTTTTATCCAAGACGTACTCGCAGAAGAAGTTCATGGCTTCGCGGTTACGTTTAATGGCATCTACGGGATTCTTGCTGGAATCCGTTTCAACACCTTCGCGTCCGCCCCAGAAGTCATAGATCTTGGCGCCAAACTCTGCACCGAGATCTATGGCATTCATAGTTTTTTGCATGGCGTAAGCGCGGACCTTTGGATCGTTGCTGGTGAAAGCACCGTCCTTGAAGATTGGGTCGAAGAATAGATTCGTGGTAGCCATGGGCACTACCAGACCGGTGTCTTTTAATGCTTTACGGAAGCTGTTTTTGATCGTCTCCGCTTCAGCAGGGGTGGCATCGATAGGGATCAGATCGTTATCGTGGAAGTTAACACCATAGGCACCCACCTCCCCGAGCAAATAAACCAATTCGGCAGGGGTTTTCGTGCCCCGTACTTCGGCGCCAAATGGGTCGCGTCCGCGATTGCCAACAGTCCAAAGGCCAAAGGTAAACTTATGTTCGGGTTTAGGTTGATATGTTGTCATTCATTTTCCTGTTCTTCGATATTAGACATCAAATTCAGCCTAAAGAGATTGTTGAGTGACTTATGCAAATGTACCGAAATTGTCTAAAAATTTTTATTTGCGATGCGTCTTGAAATAGACGTCGAGGTAAACTGCTGCGACCAGAATGATCGCTTTTACCACGTATTGCCACGCTGGTGCGACATTCAGCATTTGCAGGCCGGTGGTCAAGCTGGCGATGACCAAAGCACCGATTAAGACACCGGGGATTGTACCAACACCGCCCAGTGGAGAAGTACCGCCCAAAATACAAGCGGCGATAACGTCCAACTCATAACCTGTACCAGCAGCAATGGTGCCATATCCAACATAGGAGGCCAATACAATGCCTGCCAGACCGGCAAAGCCGCCCATCACCATAAATATCTTGAAGAGTAGCTTTTTGGTATCAATACCAGAAAGTCGGGCTGCTTCATTGTTGCCGCCATAGGCGTAGGTGTATCTACCAAAACGGGTATTATTCACTACGAATGCCATGATCACTGCTGCAACCGCCAGGATCATTACGGGTACGGGGATGCCTTTGTAACTATTGACGCTAAAAACATAGGCGAGGATAACAAGTACGATCACACCCACAGTAATTAGGTCAAGGTAGAGGGGTCGGACCTGAAAACCATATTTTAGTTTACTGCGTCGGCCGCTGAACATATTCCAAAGCAGAGCGGCAACGATAATTACGAATATTCCCCAGCCCCAGACGGGCGGGATATATCCCTGGCCGATAGTGGAAAACACCGGCTGATTTGCCGCAATGGTTTTGCCTTGAGTGACCAGTAACAGCAACCCGTTGAATAACCACTGGCCGCCCAATGTTACTATGAATGAAGGCAGTTTCCCAAAGGCGATGATAGAACCCTGGAGAGCGCCAAACAGCAGGCCAACTATAAGACCGCAAATTACTGAAAGTATGGCTGGCAAAACTACTTGATTTGGCAAGAGCGTGTACCAAATATTGAATTGCAAATAGGCTACTACGACAGATACGAAACCTGCCAGTTTACCTACTGAAAGATCAATGCCCCCGGTAAGAATTACCAGCAACATACCAAGAGACATTAAGGAAGTGACGCTCATCTGGCGGAAGAGATTCGAGATATTTTGCGAACCCAGATAGCTGCCTTTTGTCAAGACATAAAAGATTGCCCAAATGATCACAACTGCAAAAATGAGAATAAAAGATTGGATGTTGCGTCCGATACCTCTTTGAAACCGAGCTCTAAAAGACTCATTCTGGTCTTCTGCAGGTTTTGAAATGTTCACGGGATACCTCACTTTTTCTTTTGTTAGTTTTATATGACGGCCACACCGGTGGCTAAAGCCATTATGTGTTCTTTATCAGCATCTTTGCCCGATAAAGTAACCGTTGAATGCCCCCGACACATTACCATGATCCGGTCGCTCATGCCCATCACTTCTTCCAGATCACTTGAGATCATGATAATCGCCACGCCATTTTCAGCCAGGTCATTCATCAACTTATAAATTTCGTATTTTGCCCCGACATCGATACCCCGGGTTGGATCATCCATGATCAGAACTTTCGGCTTGGAAAGAAGCCATTTAGAAATAACCACTTTTTGTTGATTGCCGCCCGATAAAGTTTCAGCCAGCACGTCAAGGTTGGGAGCTTTGATTGTCAGGCTTTTGGCCTGTTTCATGCAGGCTTTCGTTTCTTCATAAGAGTTGATTGCAAGGCCCCTCGTGAATAGATTTAGATTTGGTAAAGAAATATTCCTCAGGATCGATTGGATCATAATCAGACCCATCTTTTTCCGATCCTCTGGAACCAAACTCAGGCCAGAATTAATCGCTTCGCGAGCGCTTGTTGGTTTGATGTCTTTTCCATCTAAATAGATACTGCCGTTGACGATTTTTGCATATTCACCGAAAAGGGTCATTACCAATTCGGTGCGACCCGAACCCATCAATCCGGCAATACCAAGAATTTCGCCCTTGTGTACATTAAAACTTACACCATTTAAAACTTTACGATCCGGTACAAACGGATCGGCCGCTTCAAGGTCTTTAACCTCAAAGATAACCTCCCCTGGTTTGCGGTCTCCTTTTGGAAAACGCTCTTTCATTTCACGACCAACCATATATTTGATCAGGATATTCTGATCCAGGTCACCAATGGGTTGCGTGGTGATGACTTTACCATCGCGCATCACCGTCACCTGATCTGTGATCATAAAAAATTCTTCCAACCGGTGAGAAATATAAATACAAGTGATGCCATGCTTTTTAAGTGTTCTCAGAATTTCCATCAGTTTTTCAACTTCACCTTTACTGAGAGCACTGGTTGGTTCATCCAAAATCAATACTTTTGCGTTTTCTGAGAGTGCTTTGGCAATTTCCACCATTTGCATTTTACCGACACCCAGATCATTTACTGTTGCTCTGGGGTCAACGTCCAATTGATACTGGGTTAAAATTGCCTGTGTATCGGCATATAATTTATTCCAATTGATCCCCCCATGTTCCACAGGTTCCTTACCAAGAAAAACATTTTCTCCAACCGTTCTGGTTGGAACGAGTGTTAATTCCTGATATACAATCGCAATTCCCTTTTTTCCGGCCTCTTGAATGGAACTGTCGCCCAGTTTTAATTCTTCGCCCCCGTAAATGACAGTACCTTCATAAGTATCATGGGGATAAACACCCGACAAGATCTTTACTAATGTAGATTTGCCCGCCCCATTTTCTCCGCAGAGGCCGTGAATCTCACCGCGACGAATGTTGAATGATACATCATTCAGGGCCACTACACCTGGGAATTGCTTGGTTACATGCTGAAATTCGAGTATGTTTTCAGTATCCATGCGTACTCCATTGGCGTACTTGTGCGGGAATTTAATAGCTCGGCAAGTAAGCCCTATAAAAGAAATAATTACTATTATTTGTGAAAAAAAGTATCTGTTGTTTCTACCAT
Organism: Anaerolineaceae bacterium; assembly: GCA_003158355.1. Lineage (GTDB taxonomy): Bacteria > Chloroflexota > Anaerolineae > Anaerolineales > Anaerolineaceae > UBA6107. The sequence goes on along the minus strand of PMIV01000217.1, from coordinate 9,092 downwards.
TTTATTGATCGAGCAGAGAAATACTTTTTATCTTCAACGATAATCTTGCTTAAATCATCTTGCCATGCTTTGGAGATAAAAAATGTCCGTGATTTGGAATATATGATTTGGCAGGCAAGCTAAAATTCACAGCAAAGGGTTTCATTTTGAGGAGTTCATCTTTTAGATAATTCTAAAACTTCCCGACCCCCGGAATGAGGGCCGAGAAGTTTATTTAACTAAATAACTTTATGGTTTCTTCGGTAATTGGGCCGTAGGAACATTGCGATAGACATTGTCGTAAGTTTGGAAACCGCTCTTGACAACTACATCATAGACGTTGTCTTTAGTCACTTCAACAACCGGGAGGAAGAGGGACTGAACATTGCCAGTCTTGGTCTTGTCGTTGGTTAATTCTGCTAAAGTGGAGGATTTCAGCCCGAAGCTATCAAGCGGTTTATTCGTAACAAGAGCTTCAATCAAACTGACAGCCTTTGGAGCCAGCAAACGAGTGTCTTTGAAAACAGTTACAGTTAGTCCACCTAAAACGATACTGTTACAGCCATCGGCGGTGGCATCCTGACCAGAGATAGGCACACTTACACCCTGTGCCTTCATAGCCTGTAATTCACCCAGAGCTGTTCCATCATTGGAGGCAACTACTGCATCGATCTTGTTTCCCTGAGCTGTGAGGATGTTTTCCATCATTTGCTCAGCCTTGGTTGCATCCCAGTTATCCACCCACTGATCGGCAACAACTTTAATAATACCGGAATCAATGTAGGGTTGGAGACCTTCCATTTGTCCAGCGCGGAACAGAACGGCATTATTATCGGTAGGAGATCCACCAGAAAGAACCATTTTTACGGGGTTGTCTTTGGTCCATTTGGTGCTGCCAGGAATACCAAGTGCTTTTAAAACGCCGTCAGATTGGGCTTTGCCTACTTCGACATTATCGAAGGAGAGGTAAGCGGAGATTTTGTCGGTCTTGATCAAACGGTCATAGGCAATTACAAAAACGCCGGCTGCTGCTGCTTTTTCTACTGATGTAACTGCTGCGTCGCCATCTTCAGCGATAACGATCAAACCTTTTACGCCCTGAGCGACCATATTGTCGATCTGGTCATTCTGCAGTTTTACATCGTGATCTGCTTCCTGGGAAATTACTTCATAGCCATCTTTCTGGAGTAATTGAACCATCTGAGCATTCTCGACTGGCCATCGTTCGGTGGCGAAATCGGAGAAGGAAATACCAATTTTTACCTTGCCGCTAGTGGCGGGTGCTGTTGTGGCTGCAGGTGCCGTTGTGGCAGCAGCTACGGGGGCGGCAGTTGTGGCAGCGGGGGCGGCAGTTGTTGCTGCGGGTGCTGCACAAGCGCTGAGGCCAGAAGTAATCATTACAACGGCCATAATGAGAAGGAACGTTCGCATTAATTTGCTTTTCATTTCTTGTTCTCCCTTAGAGTAAAATAATTGGAACCTGGTTGAAAATCGACGTAAATATATTGGATCTCATTTTCTTTTGTTTTTTACTTATCGGTGCCTCCCTTCACAAAAAAAAGGATAATTAGCCCCCCCTCTGGATTGTAATTTGCTTAAAATTTCAAAAAACTGGTTCACGCAATATTTCATCAAGCACAAGAGCGATTGCGCCCATAACACAGGCATCAGCACCATGTGCTGATGGGATAATTCTAAGATGTTCTTTACCGGGTGCAAGCGTATTGGCCGAAACAACACGCTCGATATCTTCCAAAATAAAGGAACTGGCATTATTGAGCGCACCACCTAAAACAATCACTTCGACATTCAATAGATTCACAAGATTGGCAATGCCAATTCCCAAATAAAAAGCCACTTTTGCAAGGGCATCCATTGAGGTTTGATCTCCCATTTTGGCAGCTTGAACGACATCGTCAAAAACGATATTTTGGATATCACCTTTCACCATATCATTCAAAATTGATTTTGCTCCGGCAGTTAAAGAGTGCTGTACGCGTTGTTCAACGGCGTGGGGACCAACAAATGTTTCCCAACAGCCGCGCTTTCCGCAGCCGCAAAGGTCACCATTGACGTCCAATATCATGTGCCCGACTTCACCAGCATAGCCAAACATCCCCCTGAAAAGTTTCCCACCAATTACAAATCCACCACCTAATCCAACACCTGTGTTAAGATAAATAAAATTCTTTACATTGCGAACCGCACCAAAATAATATTCGCCCAAAGCGGCAGCATTGGCATCATTTTCTACATAGATCGGACAATCAAAATATTTTGCTAAAACATCGCGAATAGGCACATTTACCCAATGTAAGTTTGGAGCAATACGTAACAAACCGCTGGAAACATCCACCAACCCGGGTATTCCAACTCCCACACCAAGCAAGTGAGATTGGCGATCCTGAATAATGGCAGAAGCTATTTTCGCAAGGTGAGAGACCTTCTGCATGATCTCTTCCTGGCCGATTTCGGGGTTAGTGGATTGTTTTTGACGCCAAACTACATTTACGGCAAAATCAGTAATTAAAAATTCAATATAATCTACACCGATTTCAATCCCTAAAGCGCATCCCCCCTCGGGATTTATTTCCAACAAACGACCCGGGCGGCCCGTGCTTGATTGAATAAGATCTGTTTCCCGAATCAAATTATCTTGAATTAATTCACCAATAATTGCCGAAACCGTACTTGGATTTAACCCGGTTTCGGTCGCTAAACGTGCCCGAGAAAGAGTAGGGTTTGTGCGAAAAACCTGCAGAATAATTGCGCGGTTCATTTTCCGTACCCACACCTGATCGGCTGTATTGCTGGTAGCTGACAATGGATCACCTGAATTGGCGAAGTTATTGAATTAGTTTATTGGAGCAATAAACTAATTAACATTATATATAGTTTTTTTAAAAAATCAATATCCTGTTTTTGCTTTTTTCGTTTTGGTATTTCCAATTTTGCTTGTAGGTTGTTATCTTTCGATGACGAAGGAAAATTAGTTCTTAAACCTGGAGAATTCTACCTGAAAGCAGGCAGGTGCTTACCTGGAAAACGGGGTCAGGAATTGGGAGCGCCTAAACTATTTCAGGCGGTGTTTGAAGTTAAATCGAAAAAAAGTTTGATACCCCAACACAAAAAGTTGCAGTAAATGGAGAATCCAAAATATTCATGGGCACACTTTTTTTTGGCTGCCTAAAAAGACAACTTTTTCTAAACAGGTTTTAGGTTGTCGGGTGACGGAAGCAAGGATTTACCGGTAATTATTACAATAAATAATATATTCGTAAATGTTGAAAATGAATTTGGATTAAAATATTAGGCAGCTCTTTTTTAGATGGAAATTACCAAAATCGTTTTGTTCTTTCTGATGCGTTATGCGAATATTCAGGATCGTCACGTTTGTGCCGAAAAGTGCTCAGACGTCAATTATTTAGCGAAAGTATTGACGAGGGTTGAGGCTTTGGCAGCCAACGCAACTTTACAGGAAAAGGTGATATGAGATATCTTCTTGGTATTGATCTGGGTACACAAAGCGCAAAAGTGCTTCTGTTAAGTGAGGAAGGCTATGTTTTTGTAAATACGAGCGGGGAGTACCCGATTCTCACACCATTGATCGGTTATGCTGAACAAGATCCGTCGTCATGGTGGTTGGCAGTCTCGGGGGCCATCAAACGCTTGTTAGGTGAAACGGGAGTAGACCCTCGCAAGATCGCAGGGGTTGGTCTTTCCGGGTAAATGCACGGAATGGTACCTTTGGACGAATCGCGCGAAGTTGTACGGCCAGCCATCATCTGGTGCGACCAACTTGCGAGCGAGTATGTCGATTCGGTGTACCGGATCATGGGAAAAGAGATATTCAGCCGCATCACATTGAATCCGCTTTCCCCTGGTTTCCTGTGGATGCGTGACTATGAGGGCGAAAACTACAAACGGGTCAAGACTGTGCTTTTACCAAAGGATTACGTCCGCTATCGTTTGACTGGGTCTATCGGATCAGAGATCACCGATTCCTCATCGACACTGGTCTTTGATACCTCGACTCGCCAGTGGTCGAAGAAGATCATAGAAACCCTGGGCCTCGATGAAACATACTTTCCTGAACTGTCGGACCCGCTTTCCGTTGTGGGTTGAGTAACAACCGCGGCAGCGGAAGAAACGGGGCTTGCCTTCGGTACTCCGGTCATTGCGGACGGTTCGGACCAGCCAATGCAGGCTCTTGGGAATGGCGTAATTTCACCAGGAACAGTCTCTGTGACGACAAGTACGAGTGGACAGCTCTTTTCTGTCGTGGAGCAGCCGGTTTTCAACCCCGCAATGAATACCCACACATTCTGCCAGGAACCTGGTATGTGGAAGCGGCTACTCTGAGCGCGGGTCTTTCACTTTCGTGGTTGGAGACCTCATTTGCTCACCTGCAAGGATTCGAAGCCCTCAACACTGAAGCAGCCGTAGTACCTGCCGGTAGTGAAGGACTCTTTTTCTTGCCCTACCTCGCTTTGACCCGGAAGCGCGTGCCCTCTTTTATGGACTCACTCTCCGACATAACCGCGGGCATATGACGCGAGCTATCATGGAAGGTGTTGCCTATTCTTATAGAGACTGTTTATCCATTATGGAAAATTTGGGAATAAAAGCGAACCGAATTATTGCCTCTGGTGGTGGAGCACGAAGCCCATTATGGCTTCAGATTCAATCTGACGTACTGGGACACGAAATTCGTACCACCGGAGTGACCGAACAGGCAAGCTTTGGAGCTGCCCTTGCCGCCGGTGTTGGGGTGGGCCTGTTTGCAGATATACCCACTGCTTGTTCCAGATTGTTACCTGGTGAGGGGCAAATAATCTATCCCGATCCCGCACGAAGCAAGATTTATGATAGAGGTTACTCGATCTACCGCGACCTGTATCGAAGTGTCAGTTCGTTTGGGGAGCGGCTCGCAGGGCTTAACCTATAAGATGTATCTGGCGGGCAGGAAGAAATGGGTGCAGAATGAATGGCTTCGAGCATTATCAACTTAGTTGGCAGCCGACCAAAACTTATTTTTTGATCCACAGTTCATAAGTTCCTTCATCGTATTTATTGATCCATTTTCCGCTGGCCAGAATTTCACTATTTAATTGTGTATCCGTTGAATAGGCAATGAGGATATCAGGATTGGCATGGCTGCTTTTCACTGTCTCCTCCAGGCAGCTATATGATTGTATTTGCTCACATTGAAGAATTTTGGCAATAGGATCATCATTGGAAGTTGCGGTTCCTTCCCATTCTCCACCCCAATCCCCAAAAGATGGTTTTAATTGGAATAAATACGGCAACCATTCTGTTCCCTGTCCGCTTCCGCCTTGTAAAACACCAGCAAACAGGAATTCGGAATTCCCCGGAACATTCTCTTTTATATAATCAGCAAATCGGAGTGTTTCTTCAGAAAATGCTGGTATTTCCTTGTTAATATTTTGTACTTCCGATAGATTGATGATCAGTAAACATATGATCAAGAAGCAGATGCCAATTATGGATAAATGTTTTAATTCTTTTTGCATTTTATATCTACGGCTGATTTGATTTAGGATCACCCCAATTGCCAGTGCCCCGACTATGATCAAATACCGGCCGTTTTCAGAAGAAGAGAACATCAAACTGAATGCGAGTAATGGGATAAAAATATCTCCACTGAACAAAAGAGAAACAACGCCAATTACTGACAGACCAATAACATAAGGATTCTGTAGAACCACATCAAAACTGATCGCCAGCCATTCCAATAATGGTTTATTGCCGGATAAGATTAGTAAGAAATAATTATTTCCATGAGAACCAAAAGCATTGAAAAATACACTTAGGCCATAACGGTAGATGACCAGAGCCCACCAGGGGGAAGATAAAACAATTCCGGAAATTCCTGAAAGTAAAATAAATCTCCAACGATGCCATGAAAATGGTTTTGACAAAGCCGAGATAAAAAGGACTAAAGCAAAAATAAAAGCATATCCGAGATGGCTTAATAAAGTAAGTGCAAAAAACAGACCGGTCAGGAAAATGGGACGGAACCTAAAAACCTGATTCGATTTCTGATACACTAAAAGACCGGCGAAGAGAAAACACAAAGCGAGTGCCCGGAAAATTCCACCGGCAGCCGTTTGAATTCCATATAGAACACTTGAGCAAGCAAAAATATTCGCTGCAGCAAACCCCGCAACTCGAGATTTTGTATACCGGGTAACTAAAAAATAAAACAGAATGGTGGCTACCAAAGAGAAAAAAGGCGGCGCAAAACGCAAAAAAGAAAGTGACGAAATAGAAAAGAACTTCGTCACAAAAGCCATTAAATAGGCGCCAAGCGGGGGATATGCAAACGGCACTCCTCCTGGACCATAATAAGAAATTTCCATTGGAAGCAGAAAGTGATTATGTGCAATCTCTTCTGCCATTTGAGTGTATAACCCGGCAAAACCCATTGGCATTTTGTATTTGATGGCATTCCAGAAAACAAAAGGAAAATTGACCAACATAAGCAAAATGACGACCATCCATGTTCTTGAAAAATATCCTTCAAGGACGTTTACCTTCTGGTTTACAAATTGGAACATTCCCTTTAAAAAGGACAGGCATTTAGCACGAATTTGCCCTCCAAGTTGCCAGCCATGCGCCCATTCCTGATAAAGAATCCACAAAAGCGATAAGCAAAAAGACAGGGAAAAAAGTGGCAATAACCGGGTAAAGAATTGTGTTCTCGGACCAAAAAGTTTCAAAAAAAGGCCTATCAGAACCAAACCGGAAAACAAACAAATAAGGAAACTCAGGGGATGTAAAATCTGTGATTCAGTAATCCTTTGAAATGCATTCCAGCCGGACTTCTTTTGAATCAAAAATAAACAAATTCCCTCAACAATAAAGACAAAAAATACAAACAAGATTATCAAAAATCTTTGCAGAGACAAATTGAAAATAAAAGGATTTATAGTAAGGGAAGGAGTTAACAATAACCATATCTCCATCAACGCAGAGATGGTTAAACTAAATACGAACAAAAAGATACCTCTAGTTTTTTCGGACATTATTTTCCCATTCAAGAATGATTGAAGACGAGATGTTATTATCGAAAACTCACACCGAATAAATTCTACCTGAATTTTACTTCAGAGGGATGATGGTTGTGGTCAGACATGTTTAACTTCAACATAATTTCTTTCATTTTACATATAATTTGGTATCCCATTTTCGTAAAAATAAAAACCAGAAATCATTTTTTCAATCCGAATTAAATGCGAAGAATAGATTGGAAAATGAAAAAGTATGTTTTAGAAATCTTCATTGCTGCTCTTCTGGATATTCTGATTACCTTCCTGGCAAGCAGAAAGTATTTCAACCGAAAGATTTTGATTTGCTGTCGATATTCAGTCCCCTTTGCTACGGCCTGAACAGCAAGAATAAATTGTAGATCATCATTCTCAACTGAAAGATTGCTTCACTGATGTAAAAGGATAGTCACCGCTTTGTAATAAACCTTCTTAACAATGCAAGTTTTCAGAAAATAATTGCCACCACTACTTTTGCATTTTGAATTCTCGTACTCGGAACCATTTTTCAATGGAGGTTCACTATTGCTTGTTGTGATGATTAACAAGGTTTCATTAATATTTTAAGAAAGAACAAGTACAGAAAACCGAAGAATAGATTACATTCCCAGATTTCATCAAAAATAAAGGGCCTTGTGAAACACGCAAGACCCTGATATCCTATTTACTCTAAAATTGCAAAAAACAATGTTTTTAATTTCGATGTGGAAAAGAAATTGCTGTTTGGCTGGCAATAACAACTGCCCAGACAAAAGTTTCAGTTTCAAGGATTAAACTTAATGTGATATTTGTCATCACCACAAAGACCAGTAAAACCACGGGTAAAGTGGATTCGATCGTGCGTTCCTGAAGAAAATATTTAACCCCACGTACAAATCCCATCACAATCAAACCAGCCATCAAGAACACCCCAATGATGCCTAAATGCAACCAGATATCGATAAAACCATTGTCGCCGATGACTAGCTGAACACTCTCATGTATATTTAAGGCTAATTGAACGCGGAATCCATGTAGATTCCAGATTGCGCCATAACCGTAACCTAAAACAGGTCTCTTGCTGATCACATTCTGAAACAAATAACTCCACAAAGGAATCCTACCGGTCAGACTGGTATTCCTGCCCAAAAGTCCGAAAATGAAATTAAGATTTACACATATCAGCACGATGACCACGACTGCAACGCTGCCGATTACATAATAATGCCTTGGCTTCAAGTATTTTCTCCAACGCAACCACGCTGCTACAACCAGGCATAAAACTATCAAAACAACTGCTGTCAGAATCCCCGTCGCAGAATCACTCTTCACCAACAAAAAAACAGCAAACAACAATAATGCCAGGTTCAATCCTTTGCCAGATCGTGAAAGGGACTTCCAATCGAGTATCTTGATCAAGAAAACGGTGCTCGCCAACGCCATGAAACAACCCAGATAATTACGTTGCCAGAAAATTCCATTCCATGGACCAATATATAACTCATAATTCTGAATGCCGTACTGCGGCAGCAGAAGCACAAAACCCAAACTTGCGATGCAAACACACGCAAAAAACCATGCTAAAATATTGAGAAGCCGCTTTATTCCCAATATTAAACCAGTATAAATGGCTAGGAAAGTGGTAACGATCAAAACAAAAACTTTATAAAGCGTAACCGAAAATAACACCGACCAGATCAAAGAAAATACCGCAAAAAGTACAAAAAGAAAAACCGGCCAAACTATTTTACAACCCTCAAAAAATTGTCTGAATCCGTGACTCCAGATGAGCTCCAGGAGAAACAGAATACAAACTACCCCCCAGAGCAGAATCTCAAAGGCAGCAGTGGTCCAATTGCAGGCACCGATTGGTGTAAGCCAAACTGAAGGGCACTCAATACCGTGAATACCAAAAACATATAGCGAACGGTAGATTGCCATGAATAAAAATAGGCTAATTAGAATACCTTTGCGATATTGACTTGTTTTATTCATTGCATTTTTCCTATACCAGATTAAGAAAAGCCATTTCAATAAACACTACCCAGAGCGTACAAAGCAATA
>PMIV01000043.1 GCA_003158355.1 Anaerolineaceae bacterium | reverse complement strand
AGCGATTTGTTTTTGCATTAGGGGATATTTGTACCCCCTAAAAATCGACTGTTTTTGTCGGCAACTTCCGCTCTAATTTTATTGCCAATTTCTGTCGTATCTACTAAAGTTTGGCAATGAAAGAGTCAAAAAGGCTTGTTTTGATAGCAAAGTTTGGCAATACGTATGATAAAGTTTGGCACTGCCCATCATTTTTACCATAAAGTTTGGCATTGTGAGACTTCACTCTCTCAAAAAGCTAGTTAATGTACTAAGCATAAAAACCTATCTGAATAAGCAGTCTAGTTTAAAGTGTTTTTCCATTCAAGAAATAAATATATCAAGAACTCATAATTAGTCTGAAGGTAAAATAGAAAAAAAAGCATATTTAGATCGCTCTAATGGGTTTCCGTTGGCATAATTGTGATGCTGGACTGCGGCAACGAGGGGGTGGGGGTAATTGTTGGAGTCAGCGTTGGAGTTGGAGTTAAAGTAACGGTTGGCGTTGGCGATGGAGTAATTGTTCCCGTCGGTTGTGGGGTTGAAAAATCAGTAATTGCGAGCGAATCTCCATCAGATATATCCCTGTCATAATCCACCGCTGCCCGGCAAGCCGGATCCAGATTGGCTGCAACATGAGCCCAATCGACAGGTACTTTTGCATTCCAGGTCTGGCTGATGGCATTTCCCAAACAGCCCGGACCCGCATTATAGTTCATCAGAGTAAACCGCCAAAGATCGGAATAGCTACTGACATCACGCGCCGATTTATGCGTTGTATTCACAATCAATTGATTAACCTGGCTGCAGTTGGCTTTGAGCGTTTCGGCGAAAACATGAATGCTAAAACTCGCTTTTGTCAGGTCAATCTTTTCATCACAATTTGGACATGATGCATTGGTTTTTCTCAATAATGCACCGCGCAAGATCGATTGCGCATAGTCGGGTAATTGGGCATATCCATAGGCGCACACACTTTTATCCAACACGAGAGGACAAAAAGAGTTGAAGAACTGCGGATTCCAGAGTAGGGCGGTATCGGCACCGTTGTCGGTTAGCTGTCCCAACCCAACTTCTTTGATATCATCATAAATCCCCGGCCAAAACTGACTTTCACGTAAGAAGATATTCTTGAGTAACTTTGCGGGGACCCCATCCTCCCGGGCCACTGAGAAAATTTCCTGGTCGAATAAGTTTTGCCAGTATTGCACCTTGGGCGCTGCCTTCGAAACGCCGCATTCATTGGCAGTGATCTTATCCGCGAGGCCATTGTTTTGGCAGCTGCTGGCATCAACCAGCCCATTATTAATGAGCGCCGCGGATAGAAAATACAACGAGTCATTGCTGCTCAGATCAGCTGCTGAACCGGGTGTATTCAGCCAGGCGGGCAAGTCGAGCGACTCGGGGAACTTGTCCCAAATATCCGAACAACTCGGCGGATCTTTCCCTTCCCATTGGTCGCTGATCACATCGATGGAAAAAGCATTGTCCGCCTCTTTGTTGGGAATTACCCGTACCAATCCATTGAACTTAGCGGTAGAATCGCCAAAGCTGGAATCTCCCCAGAAGACGAGCGGATCACCCCCTGGCCCAGTTGGCTTGAGCGCGACTTCGCAATGACTTTCACTGCATTCGAATGTTTTACCTGCCAGACTGCCATGTATGGCGACAATTCTCTCGTTGGGTAAGGGTTCATCACCGGTAAAAACCAGCTTGGGTTGACCTATGCAGTAATTCTCGTCTTCGGAATAATCGCATCCGGAGAGGGAGACTGAAATACTGGGAGGGGATAATTGCACCATAATTTTCTTGTGCACAGGCAAACTATTACTTTTGCTCAAGTATAGACCGATGCAAACTTTAGTATCCTTCGAGCAGGATGGGGTATCTTTCAGCTCCTGGAATAGAGCTTCTCCGCAACCGGATTGGATATCCTGGTCCGTTGGGTCTCCATCGTGATTAACGACAAAATTGCAGGCAGTAGATCGATCAGAGAGAAAATTCAACAGCCAGTGGTAATCGGTTTCATCCACTTCAATCTTGGAGGTGCGATCCATCGCAGGTTGGGGCTTATCTTGAGCCAATACAAGGAGAGTAATACAGCCTGACAAAAACAGACTTAAAAACAAAGAAAAAACAACTTTGAATATCCACGTTGAATATATTCCCCGCTTCATCTGGTAGTCCCCCTTATCCAGTATAGAATCATTGTAGCAAATAGTTAGCGAAATGTAAATTATTAATCAGAAACATTTACCAGAAAATGCTATTTCTAATTTATCGAATTTTCTTTTTTAATCAACAAAAAGGAGGAAGAATCTAAGAAAACTTAAAATATTAGCAAAATGCAAAGATCGTACTTGAATAATTAGAAAACAGATTGTATTATTACCTTGATATTACAACTTCATAGGCGTATTAGGAGGGTTATATGAGAGCGCTGTTCAATGCTGCGTTAATTGTATCTATGCTATTCCAGGGAATTAGTGGGTTTGCGTCTCAAGGTAGTCTAAAAGCGCAAACTGGGGCGTTGGCACAAAATGCTTCAGTTGCAGAGGCGGTGAAAGCTTAACCCGTACCTTTATTATCGGATACATTAAAAAGCCAACAGGCAGTGGCTTCAGATACAACTCCTGTTGAAGTGAACCTAAAAGCGGACCCCCAGCTAATTATTCCGGGTGTACCGGTTTCTGTGCAGTGGTCAGTCAATGGTTGGGCCACAGCGCAGAAAAAAGGGAGCCTGCAAACGGTTGTGAATTTCCCGAACGCAATGAAAACTAACGGAATTTCGACAAACCTGACCAAGGGGGCAGATACGACATCGATGAACCTCCCCATGACTGCCGCAACGGGGAGCACCAGTTTCAACTCAGATGCCATCACCGATTCTTCTTACCTGATTAATGTGGATGTAAACTCCGGTACGGATCAACTGGCTACAAATTCAATCTTGATGACCAAACCTACCCTCGAGGCAGTTGCCGGAAAAAGCAACCACCTGGTAAGCAAGGATGGTAGGGTCACTCTGGATTTTCCGGCCAGCACGCTTTCAGAATCCCTCTACATGGACGTGCGTGATCCCAGCCCATCCAACATCCATGGATATTCAATGAGTGGAAATCCGGTTGAAGTAGTGGCTGTGGGCGAAACGAGCAAGAAAAACGTCAACAAATTTAACGGTAATTTCACAATTTCAATGAATTATGATCCTACAAAAATTTATGGCGGTGGATCGGAAGATGATTTATCGATCTATTACTATGATGAAACCACCAATGATTGGTGGCCTGTCCATACCACTGTGGATACAGTCAGCCACAAGCTCACGGCTCAGGTCAACCACCTGACGGTTTTTGATTATCAAGCCAATTCCTGGCAGGGAGCACATCTACCTACCGTTGATCAGGCACAGGTAACCGGCAATACCGGCGCGGCTACCTATGATATGTCTTTCTGGATGCCACCGACAACGGGTAGTTATTCACCTTCTTTGTCTTTGAGCTACAATAGCCAAATAGTGGATAGCTCTACGGCATTCACCGAAGCAGGTTGGGTAGGAATGGGCTGGTCATTGGATACCGGCTACATCGAGCGAAATATGCACAGCACCAACAGTGATCTGAGCGACGATTCCTATCAGATTACCCTGGGTGGGGTGAGCAGTCAATTGTTACCGATCAGCGTATCCGGAACAGTGACGACCTACGCCGCGGAGGCCATGAATTATTGGTTAATTCAATACAATTCCTCTACCGATGCCTGGACCATCAAAGACCAAGCAGGAACGACTTACGCTTTCAGTTTCCAAACAAAAACCAATGCGACCAATAGCTGCGTTACCAGCACAGGCGATCTCAACCTCACCTGGCGTTGGTCGCTCACCACGGCAACCGATAAGTTCAACAACATAACAACATATGCTTATTCCAATCAAAAGAAAACCACCTCATCCACCTGTCTCAACCAGGTTGCGGTCTATCCCACCACTATTACCTATCCTAACCAACATTATCAGATCGCTTTCGTATTGGGCACCCGCACAGATTACCAATCTGCCTGGGAAGCGGATGATTCCAAGATCTTCTTTCAGAATCAGCTACTGACAAGCATTCTGATCAAGCAAAATCCAAGTGGAACCACCTGGAACACCATTCGGCAGTATGTTTTTACCTATTCCGACTCAACCACGAATCAAATTTATCCCAATTTTCGTTGGACAAAAGGCGGCACAACTGCAGGGTTAACCACTACCTTAGTAGGAGTGCAGGAGCGTAGCGGGGACGGCACGGTCAATCTCCCGGCAACTCAATTTACTTATAGCGACACGATGCACCTCACCAAAGCGGATAATAGCCAGGGTGGCTCGACGACCTTTAACTACGAGCGCTGGACTTATCTGGATGATGTGAATCATGACACCTGGATGCTTTCGACTGTTTTTGGTCAGGACGAATGCAGCGACACCATTGGTACCGCCTGGTCTGCTGTCTCGGGTTATGGCACCACCAAATGTGAAGCGAACATGTTACAAGTGGACAAAGCCAGCAATTCAGTTGGTTTAGGGCAGCGGACTTTCCCGCAAAACCTGATTAAACAAGGCGCCGAATACCGGCTGTATGTTAAGGCCCGTGACATTTATCAGACTACCAGTATCATATTTGGCTTTACAAACCCTGGCGATCATGACTACGAAGTGACGCTTACTGGCATTGGAACCACATTAACTGAAAAGGAGGGTGGAGTGGAAATGCCGGTCACTCTTAACCCTCTCAATACAAAGTTGAAAATGGAATGCGATGATTGTTATGTCAAAAAGCTTCAAATATTGTTAATGCCGCTATACTACCGGGTGACGAGTCAAATAGTAGCTGATACGGCAACGTCTGCCAGTGGTACCTATTTGTATTCCTATAATGATGCAGCTGTAAATGATTCTGCACATTCTGACACAGCAAAGATTACCTTAACGGGTTCACAAAAACGCTATACACAAACCTATCGAGATTATCGCGGTTACTCGCAAGTACAAGTGACGAATCCAGACGGACTGGTGACAACTACCTGGTACAACCAGGATGATCTGCGTAAAGGACTTCCCTATCGTACTCTCACCAGCACAAAGGATGTATCGGATGAATTTAACTCCCTGGATACGACCAAGTGGTCATTTAGCCATCCAAACGTACGGCAATACATCGCTGGGGTGGGGGTAAACGAAAGTGCCCTGGAATCTGTGAGTTCGACAGCAGATTGGACAACAGTCAGCAACCGCTCAGCTTATTCGCTGACCGATGGTGACGTGATGTATACCCAGTTCCAGGTGAGTGGAGCCAATACCCAGGCCCAACTGGGTGTGGAAAATTCCTCTGGTGACTTCTTTGGAATTTATGCAGTTCCCAATGGCAGCTCGCATAATCTAAATATGCGTAGTATAACGAGTGGGGTAACCACAGACACATTACTCATCCCAGCGAGTTCATTTAAACGTGACACATTATATATGTTAATGATTTTTGTGAACCTTGATGGAAAAAGAGTTGTTCGAGTTTGGGAAAAGAATAACCCGTCAGTTTTTGCTGAATCTTCAATTGCGGTCCCACAGTCTTGTATAGATTCTCGACGGGGATTAATATGTATTACTCCGACCTCTTATTTACGCTTCACCGACAAGGTCTACAACGGCACCGTGTATTTGGATTCATATTTTGAGGGTGTGCCCTACTCTGAAACAGAAACCACTTACAACGCCAGTACTTTGTATAACACGCTGTCAGACAGCATTCCGGATCTGACCAGCCTGACCAATTTTGTGGATTTGCAGGTGAACTGGTCCACGGTCAGTTCAGCGATCTCACGCTTGTTTAACGGGAACATTTCCTGGAGCGGCACAAAAACTGCTTATGATTACAATACGGCTGATCAGGGCGGCGCGCAGTATGGCAATCTAACGCGTACCACGCAATCTTATTGGAACGGCAGCGCATGGGTGAATTATCGGGCCAAGCTGACCCAGTTCTACCCAAATGCGGCGAGCGCCCTCACTACTTTACCCGCACGTGAGGTTACTCTGGATTGTGCTTCCAGCTGCGATTTCACGACAAGTAACGGTAAACTGGCTGAAGCTCTCTATTTATACGACAATGCCTCGGCAGCCACAACTTCGCCTACGGCTGGCAAACTCACGGCCACCCGTACCTGGGTGGATAGCGCCAACAATTATGCGCAGACTTCCTATGCTTATGATAATTATGGCAACCAGACCGGGCAGACCGCTTACAGCGGCTATGGCACGGCGACTTCCGCACCGACGGTTGGGGCCAGAACGAGCAGCACCACCTATGATTCTTATTACAATACGTATGCGTTGAGTGCCACCAATGCACTCAACCAGACCACCCAGACAGCTTATGATTACAGTTTGGGCGTAGCCACCAGCACGACAGATCCGAATAATGCAACCACCTCGGCAACGTATGACCTGTTTGGACGTACCCTCAAGGTAATTGCGCCGGGAGACAGTACAGCCGCTCCAACGCTGGCCGTTACTTATTATGACACGCGCGTTCCCTATCAGGTGGATTTAAATCAGAAGGTAAATGACAGCGGCGCGACCATCCGTCTGAGTTATTTCTACAGCGGTCTGGGTAAATTGATTCAGGACCAGACGATTGGAGCCGTGGTCAACGGTTCACAGGTAAACAGCGTAGTAGATACCCAGTACGACAATATGGGCAGACAAACCAAGGTAACAGAACCCTATACTTCTACCTATACAACTACCCCCAATTTCATCAGCCAGACCTTCACCCAGACGGCAACGACCAATACTTATGATGTGTATGGGCGGCAGATATCCTCCATTGCGCCGAATGGTAACACGACTTCTTCTGCTTACAATGGACTGGTGACCCGCGTTACCGACCCCATGTCACAGGTGACTTCTACTATCAATGACGTCTGGGGGCGGGTGATCGCTGTGAATGAACCCACCGGTCCCAACCTGGTCTATTCTTATAATGCACTTGACCAATTGGTCTCTGCGGTGAAAGGCATCACAACTATCTCGGTGAACTACGATCATGCCGGACGTAAGACAGGCATGACTGACCCCGATGCGGGTACCTGGTCCTACGGTTATGACGCGCAGAGCAACTTGACTAGCCAAACCGACGCACGCAGTTGTGTGACCTCCATGAGCTATGATCTGCTCAACCGTGTCACCGCCAAGAGTTATTCCGGCCCGGCAGCCTGTGCAACCACCGGATCGGTCGCGTATTATTACGATAATCAGGGCTTTAACTTCCTGGGCACAGCTTATGGCAGCAGCACCAGCAACACCGCCGGTCACTTGATCGGCATGGTGGATGGCAGTGGTGCTACATTGGACGCCTACGATTCGCGTGGACGCACAACCAGCGAGATAAAGAAGATCTACCAGGGCACCGGCACGACTCAAGCACAATCTTATACCACTGCGTGGACTTATAACAGTGCTGATTTGCCCGTGACCACGACCCTGCCCGATAACGAAGTGCTCACCTACGGCTATGACAGCCAGGGCACTCCCATCTCATTGTCTGGCAACAACGGTGCCAACTATACCTATGTGAAGGGTGCCTGGTATGATGAAGCCGGACGCATGACCAATCTCAAGCTGGGGGATACTTCCGGTAGCGCCATTTTAAACAAACAGTACAGCTATTACTCCTGGACGACCGCGACCAATGGTGGCAAGCTGCAATCCGTGGTTACAACTAACTCGGTCAGTGCCACCTTGCAGAACCTGACCTACACCTACGACCATAATGCTAACATCACCTCCATAGCCGATTCTCATGCGGGAGAGACTTCCACCTTTACATATGATGCACTGAACCGTTTGACGGCCAACACCGTGAAAAACTCTTCCAACGTAACCACCTTCAGCGAGAGTTTTGGCTATGATGCCTTAACCGGCAGCATGTCCAACAAGAATGGACTTTCCTTCACCTATGACTCGGCGCACAAACATGCCGTGGCCGGTTACAACAGCAATAGCTATAGTTATGATGCTGATGGTAACCAGACCACCCGTACATTGGCCAGTGCCATGTTCCAACTGGTTTACGATGCCGGTAATAACCTGGTGCAAGTGAGTTCCGATCATCCCTTCACAAACGAGGCCGTGAGTTGGTTTGGAGTGACGCCTACTGCCACGCCAACGTTAACTTTGACGCCTACGATCACTTTAACCCCGACGATCACCCTCACGCCGACGATAACGAGTACGCCAACTAAAACTTTGACGCCGACGCAAACCGCCACACGTACTCCAACCGCTACCCAAACCAATACCGCAACAGTGACTTCTACGTCAACGCAGACGGCTACAGCGACTTTGACCGCCACGGTGACGCCAACGCCGACCAATACCAGTACATCAACTCAAACTCCGACCGTGACGGATACCCCCGTACCTAGCGAAACACCTTTGCCGACTGATACTCCGGTACCCAGTGATACCCCTGTGCCCAGCGAGACACCTACCTGGGATGGTATCTCGACGTTTGCGGATACAGCGACTGAAACACCGATACCCAGTGAGACCCCATTGCCGAGCAATACTCCATTGCCCAGCAATACGCCGACGCAGACTTTACCCCCAACAATTACGCCGACTGCCACCAATACTGGCACAGCTACGCAAACATCGACCATCACGAATACACCTACGATGACCAGCACCGTGACACAAACCCCGACTATCACCTCGACGGCGACGTTGACATCGACCCCCACGGCCACTGCAACTGCAACACCGCCAAATGGCAGCGCCAAGTACTACTATGATGGCAATGGCACGATGGTGAAATCGGTGATCGACAATCTCATTACCTATTACCCGAGCTCAGTCTATCAGGTGAAGACAGACGGTACTCATACCAACACGCGCAAGTACTACAGCTTCAGTGGTTCGGTTGTGGCCATGAGAGAAAATGGTGTAGTCACCTGGCTGTTGCAGGATCAGGTGAGTTCGACCACGATCACGGCCAATGCGGATGGCAGCCTGGCTTCAGAGGTGAAATATAGCTCTTTTGGAGAAATACGGACCAGTAGCGGGACGACAGTAACTGATAAGAAGTACACCGGCCAGCAGCAAGAGGCAGAGATTGGGTTGGACTACTATGCGTCGCGCTTCTATGACCCCACCATAGCTCACTTTGTCCAGATGGATTCTGTCATTCCAGAGGCAGGAAGTTCAAAGAGTTTTGACCGCTATGCTTATGTGAACAATAATCCGATTAGTTTCAATGATCCAAGTGGGCATAGATTTACAGATCACATGACGGATCCTGGTGAGAAAAAAATAATTACAGATATGTACAAAAATAATGCTGGAGCGGCAGCATCCGGACAAAATAATTCGAATGTTTATAACGGAGCCGCCGCAGCAAACGCAATGGGAAAAAATTATACTCAATATCCAGGAACTAATTGTACGTCGGCTGTTTCAAGTGCAGTTCAAGCTGGAAATATACCTACTAGCAGTATATGGAATAATAGTATAAATAGCCCTGCATGGTATAAAACTCCGGATAACTTTGATTATTGGACAGTAACAATGCAGTTTAATTTTATTGAAAGTAAAGATTTACCAGCCACAAACAATCTTAAGAAACCTAATGAAAGAGAGAGTATTTTTGATAATAAGTCTTTACATCAATTGATTAATAATAATTCTGGAAATATTCAAGTGGGTGATTTGGTATATTACATGGATCCTACTACCTATTCAAACCCTGAAACTGGCCAACCGGACTGGACACATGTAGCTATGATTGTAGATATTGTAAATGATGAAAATGGTAATACAATACCCTATATTCAAGAAGTTGATGGGCCGTCAACTGGATATAATAACCAACCAATTGAATTACCGAGATCAATGTTTGATACCAACAATAAAGATATTCAAAAAATATCCATCATCTTTATGGGAAGGTAATTTCGATGAAAATTCGTATTTTTCATGCGTTTTTGAATCACAAATTAATTCTTTCTATTTTATCTATAGTTCTACTATTGGGGATAGTATCGGGAACTTGGATGTTGGTGGGGAAAATGAGTAAGGCTGCAAATTCAGACAACAATTCAATCCAACGAGGGGGTAACTCTAATTTTGATTCTGTTTCATCTCAAGAATTAACTTTTCAGTCGGATGAATTTACATCCAAAAAGAATTATCCGGGGGGAACTATTGTATTCGGTGCAGTAGTAAATGAACCAGACCGACATATTGAGTATTACTTAATGAATGCAGATGGGGCGATATTAGCTAATATTGGGGAATTCACAGGTTCCCCTGCATGGTCACCGGATGGAAAATATATAGCAATCGGTTGTAAAAATATTAACCAGATATGCATTCTCAATATAGATAAAGCAATCGTCTATCGCTCATTTCCAGTGGAATTTAAAAATAATTCTGCAGATCTAATTATTAATAAGATTGATTTGCCAGATAATTGTGAAGCGAATAATAATTCTAACCAAGGATACAATTCAATTAGTTGGTCTAAGGATGGGAAGCGAATAATTATTACGTGTACAAACTATTCCCAGAATCTTGGTGAGAATAGTGTTTGTATTCTGAATTTATCAAACGATTTTCATTGTTGGGATGAAAAACTAAGCGGAAATGTAACAAGCGCTTCTTTCTCGCCAACTGTGGATATATTGGCTATCAGTAGAAATGGATTCATTGAGATTGTTGACGAAGAAGGTAACTTATTGAGCAGTTTGACCAAGGGGGTCAATCCTATTTGGTCTCCTGATGGAAAAAGAATTGTTTATTTTGCTTATGATAACAACAGTCCAAGAAATGGTATTGCTGTAATTAATAATAACGGAGAAAATCAACAATGGTTATATCTACAGCCCAAGAATGGCGAATTCAATGAATATTTGTGCGCAATTTGTGAAGTAAATCGTGGAAATGGAGGGATTTCTTGGTCGCCAGATGGAAATTATATTACTTTTTCGGCAGATTACTTAGGAGATAATACAATAAGTATTTTCCGTCAAAATGTGATGACCAAAGAAATCATTATACTTGTTGGGTTAAATGGTGTTTTTAGTTACCCACAGGCTCCAATATGGGGAAAAAATGATTACGAAGGGTAATTGGATAAAAATTTTTGACTTGAATTCAAAATGAGAGAGCCGAAATTGAT
>PMIV01000127.1:17952-22790 GCA_003158355.1 Anaerolineaceae bacterium | reverse complement strand
CAATTTGCTGCGCAGCTTTCATTCTTTTTCGCGGCGCATAACGACTTTCTTGAAGAAGTGGCCAAATTCCGGGCAGCACGGCGGTTGTGGGCGCAGATCATGCGCGAGCGTTTTGGGGCGAAGGATCCAAAATCGTGGATGCTGCGTTTCCACACGCAAACAGGCGGCTCCACACTGACGGCGCAGCAGCCGGAAAACAATATTGTGAGGGTAACCCTGCAGGCACTGGCGGCTGTGATGGGAGGAACTCAGTCACTGCATACCAATTCCATGGATGAAGCGCTCTGGCTGCCTACCGAGAAATCGGTGCGCACAGCGTTGCGCACGCAGCAGGTAATCGCTTATGAATCGGGTGTGGCGGATACCGTTGATCCGCTGGCCGGGTCGTACGTGGTCGAATATCTCACCGACGAGATCGCAGCCCGTGCTATGGAGTACATCCACAGGATCGACGACATGGGCGGGGCGCTGGCGGCCATTGAAAAAGGCTACATGCAAAACGAGATCTCCGATTCAGCCTACCAGTTCCAGATGGCCATCGAGAAAAAAGAGCAGGTGGTCGTGGGTGTCAATGCCTTCCAGATGGAAGAAAAGATCGACCTGGAACGGGTTAAAGTGGACCCGGCCATCGAAGCGAATCAACGCAGCCAATTGGCGGAACTGCGCAAAAAGCGTGATCAGACCAAAGCCGCTGAATTGATAGCTACATTAGGCACAGCCGCCAGACAGAAAGAAAATTTAATGCCTTTACTGATCACCTGTGTCGAAAACGATCTGACCCTGGGCGAGATTTGCGGAGTACTGCGCAGAGCCTGGGGTGAATATCAACCACCTGTATGGGGATAACCCAGAGGAGATAAGCATGGCAAAACTAAAAAAGATCAATCATGTGGCTGTGGTAGTGGAAGATATTGACCAGGCGCTGAAATTTTGGCACGATGCCCTGGGGATCGCGGTCGACCATGTGGAAGACGTTCCCAGCCAAAAAGCGCAGGTAGCTTTTCTGCCCGTGGGAGATTCGGAGTTGGAACTGGTCAAACCCACTGCGCCGGATACTGGAGCTGCCAAATTTCTGGCCGAACGCGGCGGGGGCATGCATCATTTATGTTTCGAGGTGGATAACCTGGTGGAAATGTTGGCCGAGTTAAAAGCCAAAGAAATCCGTCTGATCAACGAGGAACCGATCGAGCTGCCCGGACGAAAGATGGCTTTTATCCATCCCAAGAGCACTGGCGGTGTGTTGGTGGAATTGTATCAATTAACCCAGCCTTAATCGAATCTTAAACATAATTCAATACGATATTTAAATTTCAATATATACTATTCTAATCCGCATGGATTTGTTTAGATTATTTAAATTTTAAATATTATGTTAAGGAGGCGATATTGACCACAGCAACTGATGCACCCATGGTAAATAACAAACGTGAAATATTTGGGTGGGCAATGTATGACTGGGCAAATTCAGCTTTTAGTACGACGATTGGCACGGTCTTTTTAGGCCCTTATGTTGCAAATCTGGCTGCATCTGCAGGTCAAGCTTATCCGGATGGCATGGCACGCCTCTTTGGAATTCCCATTGCTCCGGATTCGTTTTTTCCGTATTGTATTTCGATCTCGGTTGGTTTCCAATTCTTCATTTTGCCTGTGCTGGGTGCGATCGCCGATTACTCTCATCGCCGAAAACAAATGATGCGTTTATTCGCGACGATGGGTGCCTTGTTTACGATCTTAATGTTTTTTATCACCGGCCCGGTGTGGTGGCTGGGTGGATTGCTCTTCATCCTGGCAAATCTTTCGTTTGGCGCTTCAATCGTTTTTTATAATTCTTACTTGCCGGATATCGCCAGTGAAGATAAACGGGATTCGGTTTCTTCGTTTGGTTGGGCAATGGGGTATCTTGGTGATGGGATCTTGCTCCTCCTTAATTTGGGGTTATATCTTTTGCACGACAAGGTTGGCATTTCCAGCGCGATGGCAATTCGCATCAATCTGGCTTCGGCCGGTGTATGGTGGCTGACTTTTGCCTACTTTACCTGGATTCGCCTTCGGCCTCGCCATGCCAATAAACGACTACCTTTTGGCGAGACCTATGCCAGTGTGGGCTTTAAACAGCTTTGGATGACCTTAAAGGACATGGGGAATTTTCCTGAGACGATTAAGTTCTTGGCCGCTTATTTACTTTACAACGATGGCATTCAAACTGTGATTGCTGTGGCTTCCACTTTCGCCGCTGCACCGATACTCAGAGGGGGAATTGGCCTCGATCAATCGACATTGACGATCGTTATCTTAATGATCCAATTCATGGCGTTTTTCGGGGCTCTGTTTTGGGGAAGATTGGCTAAATGGGTCGGCGCGAAAAAGGCGATTATCATTAGCCTGGTGATCTGGGCTTTCGTTACCATTTACGCATACGGCGGTATGAAGGGCGACAGCCGGGTTGTGGAATTCTTCATTCTGGGAGCATGTATCGCCATTGTTTTGGGCGGTTCGCAAGCCATTAGCCGCAGCCTTTTTGCGCAAATCATCCCTGCCGGTAAACAAGCTGAGTACTTTTCATTTTATGAGGTCAGCGACCGCGGCACTTCGTGGATCGGGCCGCTTCTCTTTGGATTGATGAACCAGCTCTTTGGCAACTTGCGTCCTGCGATGTTTTCGCTCATTTTCTTCTTTGTAGTTGGTTTGGCAATTCTGCCATTTGTGAACGTAAAAAAAGCGATTGCCGATGTGCAAAAAGCAGATGCAGCAAATGCCGCGGCTCAATTGGATGTAAATTCATAAACCGATTGGTTATCTTTATTACCTATAAAAAACCAGCCCAATTTGTTTAAGGGCTGGTTTTTTTCCGAAAGTGGGAGCTTTATAAACCGAGACTTTTAATGGTTTCCTTTAGCACTTTAGAAGATTTCTGCAAGCCGGCAATTTCAGTTTCGTTGAGGGGAAGACGCAAGAATTTTTCTACCCCGTCACGATTGACAATGCAGGGCAAACTCAAATATACGTCGTCTATCCCATAATAATCATGGATCAGCGTCGACACTGAGAGCACGGTATGTTGCCCGCGTAAAATGGCTTCACAGATGCGTACAAGGCCCATGCCGATGCCATAAAAGGTAGCGCCCTTGCGTTCGATTATTTGATAAGCGGCATCGCGAGTTTGCTCGAAGATCTTTTCATAGACCCCGGCGTCGTATTCTTCACAGTTTATCTTGCAATAATCTGCCAGTGCCATACCGGCAATATTAGCCGAAGACCAGACGGGTACTTCACTGTCGCCGTGTTCACCGATGATGAAGGCATGCACACTGCGTGGATCTACGCCCGCATGTTGGCTGAGCAGGTAGCGGAAGCGGGCAGTATCCAGAATTGTGCCGGACCCGATCACATGGCTGGAGGGCAGGCCTGAAAGTTTCATGGCGGCATAACTGAGCACGTCCAACGGGTTTGAAGCGATCAGCAGAAGTCCATCCGGGTTGTATTTGACAATTTGCGGGATGATCCCCTGGAAAATCTCATAATTGCGCTGCACCAGAGCCAGACGGTTCTCACCTGGTTTTTGCCCGGTACCGGCCGTGATGACGGTGATGGCTGCACCAGCACAATCCGGATAATCACCGGCCCAGATGCGGGTTGAGTGAGTGAGCGGGACCGCATGGTTCAGATCCATAGCCTCCCCTTCAGCCCGTTTCTTGTTGTAATCGATCAAAACAATTTGCGAAACCAGACCGCTGCCCAATAAGGCATATGCAAAAGTGGCTCCTACGTTTCCGACGCCCACGATGGCGATTTTTACTGAATTATCTAATGAATTATTCATAACACCTCTTTTATTATGATATATTATACAATTATTATCTAAATACAATAAGAATTATTCCCAATTAAATTTGACAATTCTTATCCAATTCTATGAATTGACACGTAAAATGTTAGCTATAGGTGAAAAAATGAACAAACGCATGCTGCAGTTGTTTATGGGAATTAATTCGTTCATGATCCATACCAGTCACGGCAAAATTGGCACCCATTTGGGCAAACAAACGATCTTATTGATGTATACGGTTGGACGAAAAACAGGCAAATTGTACACAACTCCAATTGCATATTTTCAGATAGAAAACAGCTATTATGTGATCGCCTCCAACTGGGGTCAGGAAAAGAATGCCGCCTGGTATTACAATTTGAAACAGCAGTCAGAGATCAAGATCGAAGTGGAGGGGAAATTACTGCCGGTCCGGTCGAGAGAAGCTGAAGGCGAAGAGTATGATCGGCTGTGGGCAGATGCAGTTTCTCACCATGCCGACTACAACCATTACAAAGAGATGACCACCCGGCATATTCCGATCGTGGTATTTGATCCGCTGGAATGAGACGGATTTCCTCTTTAAAGAGAATACCAAAGTCTACGATCAATGAAATGCGCTTTCAAGTACTGAGCGCATTTTTATCTGCTCATGAAGGTCATGGGGTCCGGGTATTTTCGAATGTAGGTTGGTTTTTCTCATAAATAATCATCAAGGTTCTTGAATGTTATAATCACTGGTTGCGTTTTATGATAAAATATCGGTATAGAAAATATGTTCGGATGGAATGATGATGACTCAAAATGTTATTCGTGTTGTGGGTGCTCGTTCGCACAATCTAAAAAATATTACCGTGGAGATTCCACGTGACAAGCTGGTGGTGATCACCGGCCTATCCGGTTCTGGCAAGTCGTCACTGGCATTTGATACGATTTTTGCTGAAGGGCAGCGCCGTTATGTGGAAAGCCTCTCGTCGTATGCCCGTCAATTTTTGGGCCAGATGGAAAAGCCGGATGTCGATTCCATTGATGG